>CAXHHS010000207.1:0-9394 GCA_964015645.1 uncultured bacterium | reverse complement strand
ATGCAATGGAGTCTCGTGGGCTCGGAGATGTGTATAAGAGACAGAGTATATCCTGCCGGAATTATTACAAACGGAATGTTTTCCAAAGCGATTTCTCCGCGGCAAGTGCTTACCGGGTTAGGCGGTTATAATTTTACCGACCGCCGGGATTTTGGTGAACATGATAATGAAGAAGGCGGCGGCCCCGGGTTGGGCCTGGCAATCCGCCACTTTTTTGAGCCTGATTACAGCGGCTGGCAAATCGGCCTGCGTGTTGATCTCTGGTTTATGGAAATTGATTGGCGCGATGACCAGCGCGACCTTGATGGAACAACGGATATTACCGTTCTACAACCGACCGCACAAGGCGGTTATCGCTGGCAACTTGGAAATCACTGGACAGTGGATGCCCTGGTATCCTTCGGCATGGAGATCAACATTCGCACAACTGGTGAAGACGTTGGCGAAGGCGCTATTTTGTTAGGTGGCGTGGAGGTGCGCTACCGGCTTTGATTTTCGAAATCACCCTGTAACTATTCAGCCCACGAAATACACAAAAAATTCCAAAGAGGAAAAATGGCAAGATTACTTTATCCGGATGAGAGCTATACCATAATGGGAGCTTGCTTCCAGGTCTATAAAGATAAGGGATGTGGCTTTACAGAACCCGTTTATCAAGAATGCCTGGAAATAGAATTTGAACATCGAAAAATCCTCTTTGTCGCTCAAGCAGAACTTAAGTTAACATACCGGAATCAGGAATTGAAACAAGGATTTAAAGCAGATTTTGTGTGTTACGATAAGATCATCGTGGAGTTGAAGGCGGTTTCCCAATTAATTGATGTTCATCGAGCGCAGCTGCTTAATTATTTGAGTGCAACGGGGATGAAATTAGGCATATTGGCAAATTTTGGCCATTATCCGAAATTAGAATATGAGAGGTTGATTCTGACCCCCGGCAAGGAAAATTTTTACGAACAGCAAGGAAAGAATACCTTTCGCTCTCTGGGTGGCCGAGGGAAAAAGACATGAAAATAATTCTTCATCTTCATAAACATTTTTAGTTTATTTCGTGTGTTTCGTGGGCTGAGTAGTTACTTCACCCAAAATGTTTAATCGAAATCGTAGAGCGTGAAGCGAAAAAAAATCGCTAAACGCTTTACGTACTACGCTTCACGAAAAAGCAGACAACCTTTTATGCACCGAAATTTTCCAAAAGCAATTCTACTTTTTTTGCTAATAATTATTTTCTCTTTCGCTGCTACGGCAAAAGACACGTTGCCCAACGTCCCGCCCACCATTCGCGCGCCGATTGATTCGCTGTTTCACGAGCCGCTTTCTCGCGGGCTGAACCTGGTATACCGGGATCGCTTTGAGGAAAGCATTGTTTTATTCGATAGCTTGCAGCAAGCATTTCCCGATCACCCTGCGCCATATTTTTACCGTGCAGCGGCCTATCAAACCTGGATGAGCAGTTATCGATTTAACAAATTTCAAAAGGAGTTGGAAGCCGATGTGCAATTTGCCATCGAAATAGGCGATTCGTTGCTAAAAGTTCGCCAGGATGATCCCTGGTTAAATTTTTATATCGGGGCAGCTTATGGCTATCGAGCATTTTTCAGGATTCGCCGCTGGAATTGGATCGGAGCCTATCGCGACGGAACGCGCGGCATCGGGAACCTCAAAAAGGCGCTGGAAAAACAGGGCATTACACTCACCATACAATCGCTAAAAAAATTAGAAACGGAGAATCTGCCGGAGGCGATATCAATTAAGCTAAAACCGCTGCTAGATGAAACGATTCTCGGGCCGAAAAACTTTTCCGAAGCGCTCAAAAAAACCATCGGCAAAAAAGAAACCAAACACTTGGGCGATCTGGTTTTGGAACATGCCGAAAAAGATATTCCCATCTACGATGCGTATTTGGGCCTCGGCTCCTACCATTATTGGCGAACGGCGCGTTCCAAGTTTATCCGCATCATCGCCTTTTGGATGCGCGACAAGCGTGATTTCGGGTTGGAGCAAATTCAATTTTCCATCGACCATGGGCGTTATTGCCCGGATGAATCTTACCTGGTTTTAGTGACCGCACTGCTGGATTATGAACAGTACGATGAAGCGCTGGCGGTTTTGGATCGTTTTGAGGAAACGACTGAAAATAAAGTAATGTCTTCGCTTTACCTGCGCGGCAGGTTAATGGTGCATTACGAAAACTGGCCGGAAGTAAAATCCATTTTTGAGGAATTACTGCGCCGGCTGGAATCTCATCGCTACACCTCCATCGGTTACCAGGTGGAATGCAAATACTGGATTGCCCTGGCGCTTCACAAGGAAACTGAAACCCAGGCAGCGCTTCAGTTGGCGAACGCGGCGCTGGAACTCAGTGAAAAACGAGATTCCGATAGCGAATTAGAAGGACAATTCGACAGCTTTAAAGATATTCGAAAACGGTTGGAGAAGTTGAAGAAAAAGCTGAAGTAGAAATCTCAACATCTATTGATTCGCCAACTCCCGATAATAATCCTCCAAACGCCGCATCCCAATTTGTGGCGCAACAATTTCCGTTAAACTCACTTCCTGCCCGAACGACAGCAGGGCGTGGATTCTACGATTAAACGGGCGAATGGCAGTAGCAGCGCCTTTAAACATTAGCGGCGGCACGCTGATAATTCGCGGTGACTTATTCAGCACCTTAAATGCCAGCTCAGCAGTTTGCCGGCGAGTAAAAATTTCCGGGCCGCCAACGTCAATTTCCTTTTCGGTGTCCTGGATAGCTGCGACGCATACTTTCGCTAAATCCGCTTCGTGTATGGGGTTGGTGCGACTTTGCCCATTACCGATCTGGATCGCCATTCCGCTTTTGGCAAGGTTAAAGATTTCACCGAAGACATAAAAAAATCCGGTCGGGCGGAGAAGGGTATAATCGATACCGGAGGCTTTTAGTTCATCGACGAATTTTTCGTGGGCATCGGAATACTCCAAATGGCGCTGCTGTCGCGCGCCGAATACGGAAACATACACGAACTTTTTGATACCGGCACTTTTGGCCTGCGCTAACAAATTTTTATTGCCCTGGTAATCGATTTGATAATACGATTGCCGGTTGGAAAAATCGCGCACATCCAAACTGGCACCGGCGGAGGAAAAAATCGCATCGATGCCGTCGCAAATACCGTTTAAGGTATCCGGTTGGGTTAAATCCGCGACAATCGCTTCATTATAAAACTCGCTGAGGTGTTGAATATCGTTTATATTTCGCGTTACTGCCCGGGTATAGTAACCGGCTGCTTTCAACTCTCGTAACACATGCCCGCCCAATTTTCCCGAAACACCTAATACCAAAACTTTTTCCAAAAGCCATATCTCCAATGCTGAAATTTTCGATCAAAAATAGATCGCTTTGCGGGGAGAATATCTAAATCAAATAATTTTTGCATTTCGGAAAAATTTATGTAAACTTTTTTACACAATTACCAGTAGAAAAGCCTACTTAACAAATTGGCCTTTGGCGTCGACGATGTTAATTTAAGAGTTATCAATCTTACTTTACAACGTTGGATAATCATCTGTAAATTAAAGAGTTAAACTCTCCTTTGTTTCCCTGAAGGGGAAAAATATCATAGCCCAGGGCATCGCCCTGAGAAGATAAAAATAGTAACCAAACCAAGCCCTGAAAGGGCGAAATAAAGCGAAGGCGAGAATTATTTCGCCCTTTCAGGGCTTGGTGAGTCCTCGAAATTCATTTTCCCGGTGCGTTGCACCAGGCTATAATATTCCGCCCCCATTGGGGCTTCAAAAGTTCTAATTAATCCTTCACTTTTCACAAAAACGGGTTTTATATCATGAAAGAAATTCTACGAGTTCTCGGGTTATTGATATTGATAATTTCACTCGCTGCTTTGGCAGATGAAAATTCAGACAAGAGTAAAAGCAGCGATTGGCCGCAATGGCGCGGCACAAATCGCGATAGCAAATCGCCGGCAACCGGTGTTTTTAAGTTTACTGATGGTTACGGTTTAAAACTCGCCTGGAAAACAACCATTGGCGAAGGGTACTCCAGCGTATCTATCGCCGGTAACCGGGCGGTAACGATGTTCGCGGATGATAAGCATGATTACATCGCCGCCTTTGATGCCGATAATGGCAGCGAATTATGGCGTTACAAAACCGGGCCACTGTACGTAGGACAGGGCGGCTCGGAAGACGGTCCCTCTTCCACCCCGTTGATTGATGGCGATGTCGTTTACGCCCTCGGCCGCAAAGGAAAACTGTTTGCACTAGACGCCGCCACCGGAAAGGAAATTTGGGCGCGCGAATTGGTCGATAAAGATAAAGCGGTTACCCCTTTCCACGGGTTTACAACCTCGCCTTTATTGCACAACGATATGCTAATTATAGAAACCGGTGGAGAAGACCAAAACGCCATCTCCGCTTACGATAAAAACAGCGGTGAATTATTGTGGAAAAACGGGCAGGATCAAATCCTATATCATTCGCCGTGTATTGCAAATATTAACGGAAAAGACCAGGTGCTCTGCTCCGGCAGTAATTTCCTGTTTGGTTTGGACCCGCAAAGTGGAAACAAATTGTGGGAATATAAACATGACGGTCGCGGCAGCAGCGGAAACCCGGTGTTGTTAGAAGGGAACAAAATTCTGGTGCCACACAGCTTTCGGGAAGCGGCACTCATCGAAGTAAAAGAGGCCGAGGGAGCATTTTCCGTGGACGAAGTTTGGAGATCGCGGCACATCAAACAATCGTTTAACGTGCCGGTGTATCACGATGGTTATTTTTATGGCTACAGCGGACGATTTATCACCTGCGTGGATGCCAAAACCGGGGAAACAACCTGGAAATCCCGCCCGCCAGGAGACGGATTTTTGATCCTGGTGGACAATCATTTGGTCGTTTTGACGAAAAAAGGCACTTTGCACATCGCGGAAGCCTCGCCGGAAGGCTATGAAGAAAAAGCCAATCTCCCGGTTTTTGAACGCTTAGCCTGGTCACCGCCCAGCTTTGCGAATGGCCGGATTTACGCTCGCAGTCTTTCGGAAATTGCCAGTGTGGAAATCACCCAGGTTAGCCAGCCAATTTCAATTGTTGAAGCCAAGAAACCGCCGGTTGCGCCCAATTCTCAATTCGCGCAGTGGGTAAAAACGGTAGAAGCAGCCGGGGATAAACAGGCGTTGATCGACGAGTTTATCCAGTCGCAAAAGGAATTCCCGGTTATTGAAGGCGAAAACCTGGTGCATTTTGTCTACCACGGCGAAGTAAAAGACCTGGTGATCACCGGCGATATGTTCGACCAGGGTGTAGAAGAAAATATGAAGCGCATTGCCTGCACTAATTTCTACTATTACACATTCAAAACAGAGCCGGATGCCCATTTAGGCTACCAGCTTGTGCGAAATTACGAAGACCGGATTACCGACCCCAAAAACCCTCGCACTGTGCAAAATTTCAATGGGGAAGAATCGGAGTTTTGGATGCCCAATTGGGACGTGCCTTCGCATTTAAAAGAGCCAACCGGTGCGCGAGGTACTTTGGAGTCAATCGAATTTAAAAGCGAGATTCTGCAAAGTACCCGCACACTGCAAGTGTACCTGCCCAATGGCTACCAATCGAGCAACGAAAAATATCCCACCGTTTTCGTTAATTATGGCCGCATGGCGGTAGACTTCGGTAAAACGCCTACTTCGTTAGACAACTTGATTACCGGTGGCGCTATTCAGCCGGTGATTGCGGTATTTATCCATCCCACGCGCAACCGCTTTCAAGAATATGCCCGCAATGCCCGCAGCCAATATGCACAAATGATTGCTGAAGAATTGGTGCCGTTTATCGATCAAAAATACCGTACAAAAACGACACAGGAGCAACGTGCTATTATGGGTGGCGATGAAGGCGGCTACAGCGCGATTTATACTGCATTCAAACACCCAACTGTTTTCGGAAAAGTTGCCGGGCAATCCTCTCACCTTCACAGTGCAGAAGGCGATGAACTTCGGGCAATGGTGAAAGATTCTCGCAAAATCCCGGTGCAGTTTTATCTTGATTGGGGAAAATACGATTACCGCAGCGAAAGCAGCGATTATAATTGGGCGGATAACAATCGTAACTTCGTTAAAATATTACAAGATAAGGGTTATACTGTAAAGGCAATTGAGGTGAGCGAAGGCTTTGGCTGGACAAGCTGGCGCACTCGCACGGATAAGATTTTGGAAACGTTTTTTCCGGCCAGTAAATAAACGATAGCTTTATCAGGATTGAGTATAATAAAAAACAGAACACGGATGATGCGGATTGGACGGGTTTTCACGGATTTCTATAAAATTATATAAAAATCCGTGTATACGAGTGTTAACCGTCTCATCCGTGTTCTATTTCTGTCTCCATAACGTTGCCAGTCGCGAAGATTCTCTCCGAAATTATTTCAGCAACATTAGCTTTTTCGTCTGGGTAAATTTGGCTGTTTCGATTCGATAGAAGTACACACCGCTCGGCAAATTACCAGCTTCCCAACGTACCGTGTGTACCCCCGCCGTCAAGTTTTGGTTTAACAGCGTTTCCACAAGTTGCCCCTGCGTATTATAGATGGCAAGGCTAACTTGCCCAGATGATGGCAACGCAAATTCAATCGTCGTTGAAGGGTTGAACGGGTTGGGATAGTTTTGCGCTAATTTATATGCGGAAACCGTTTGCGGGTTCACATCATGCTCGATGCCAACGGGAGTGGGTGGATAAATCGTCGGAACTGAATCGGCGGAGGCATAGCTTGCCAGGAAGAATGGTGAGCCGCCCTGGTTTGCTGCAGGATCAAGAAAACCGGTGGCGACAAACGTAAGGGCGCTATCAGCGTAAGCCGACAAATCGACATCGACAGTGGCAATCGTCGGGCTGCCCTGGCCCAAATTGATTTCAAACGTGTAACTGCCTGGTGCCATCGATACATAATCACTAAACTCGGCAAAACCAAGATCATCTACAAGTGTAGTACCGCCGAGCGCAATGTCGATGGTGGGGCCATCTGTTACACCGTGAACTACCGTAAACTCAACATGGCCGGCTGTTTCTGCCACGCTTCTGGCATTATCGTTGATTGCCGGTTGTAAGCCAATATCTTTTCCATCCGGGTTCGGGGCAAATTGAGCGGGATTAACAACGCCAAGCCCGGCAATAATCAGCTGGGACTCTGCCGGAAGTACTGCATCAAAAGTTGCGATTGAGTCCCCGGTAGCCGGGTCACTTACTTCCAATGCAACCGGTAAACCGCCAAAGGGCAATGAGGTTGCCGGAATAGCGCCCAAAAACGGAAAGGCATCGATATTGGCAAGCGGAACACCAAATGATGAAACCACAATATCAACAGCCGGAAGTCCAGGATCGGTGATTGCCTGAACGGCTTTAATACTTGTTGGAGCCTGGGAAAACACTTGCATTGAACCAAATCCGAAAAACATCAACGTAATAATCAATAACGTCTTTCGCTTCATACTGACCTCCAAATAGTTAGTGGATAAATTGCGCTTAACGCGCTGTAGTTAATGGAAATTCATTCTTACATACTCGTCCGGTAGAGAAAATGCTTAGGGGGAAAATCCGGTATCTTTTTATTTTGAATGGATTGTAAAGAATGCCACCATAAAAGTTTCGTTGTGTTCGGGAACCTCCCGGAGGTTTTAAGTTAAACTTGAAAGTTAAAACAGAGACTCATTATCATAAGCGTGATAGATACGCCACATTTGAACCTCCGGGAGGTTTAAGCTACCCAAATTCGATCCGTTTATTTTACGCCAGAATATAACATCGCCATCGCATTTTTCAAATTGAAAGATGAATGTGTGATCTAACCGTACAATAAAGGAAAATCCATTCCATAAACTTGAGGAAGGAGGTTAATGATTTGCCTGGCCCCGACCTCCCGCCGGGCAGCATCGGGGACAGGGAATGTCCCGGCCATTGGTTTGGGACAGGAACGTCCTCGATGCGTTTTTTAAAGCTATTAGCGACCTTTTATAGTTATCCTTCCTCCTTATTCCTTCTTCCTTTTAATTATTCTTGCCGTAAAAGCCCTAACAATTTAAACCTGTTGCCGTTCTCTTCAGTAACTAAAAATACTTTAACCCATTTGCTCCATTTATTATCATCATTTCGTTTTAGTTGCAAACTGATTTCCCAATCCGGTTGATCGGTTGGCTTTGCCGAAATTTCAGCAGCCTTTGCCTGCCACCCGGAGAGCGGGATACAGGTTTCATTGTTTAGATTTTGATCGTTAGCCAGTGTCTTATTACGATATTTGATCGCATATTTGTACTGAGCCGATTGCGAATTCTCTAACCCGGCTTTCACCGCCAAATCAACAAAACAAAGTACCTGCGCGCCTTCAGCATTTTTCTTTAATTCGAACTTATCAAGCGGCGGCATTCGCTTAAACCAATATTTTCCGATAATGTTTCGCCGCTCGATGATGATTTGATAGAGATATTCTGCCGCCGCCGGATCGGAATACTGGCCTTGCTCCACGGCTTTTCGGATTTGGGCATCGGTAAAAGACATCACAATTTTCGCCCCCCAATACCCATCACGGTTGGTTGCATTCATAAAAGCGGGATTGGGTAAAATAAATTTGTATTTTTGCGGTTCAAAATCTTTCGCGGTAAAATAGCCGATGGAAGGATATCGAATTTCCGGCTCATGTTCCCAGGCGCGTTTGTAAATGCCCAAAGAACCGATTGTCTTAAATATTTTATCCGGGTCGCCCGGCCCCTCGCGGCCAATTTCCGGGGGCATTGGCTCATCGCCCTGGCTGCCGAGAGTGGAGCCAAAATCGATCAAATAATGTTTCACATATCCTGCCGGATCGTACATATCCAATGTGTTATTTGCTTTCGTATCGTAATGGTTTAACCAGGCAGCAATCACCCGCAACCCGCGTAATTCGCGGCGGTGTTCGTGATCGATTACGTCATTGGCATCATCTTTTCGCACCTTTGTGTAATAAAAAGAACCCATCGGTTTACCGGAAAGAAATTTACTGGCGGTGGCACGAATTTGACCATCAGGGAGTTTCTGTATTCTTTTTAAGATAGCGGCTAAATCCTCATTGTTCATAAACCGTTTAACGCCATTTTCGGTAAATTTTACTTTTTCTCCCACCCGAAGAATCTTCGGATCGAATTTCACCAGGTAGTTTTCCGGCACATTGTAACCGGCGGCATAGAATAGTTTGGTGGAAACCGCTTCTGCACCGGAAGAGAGTTCCGAGTATCCTAACGGGTCAAATTTGATAAAATATTGCCGGCCGCGGCGGTCTTGAATTCTGAAGCCCGGAGTTACACCCTGGGTTTTAGCGCCAACAACAGTCCCTGTCTCTTATACACATCTGACGCTGCCGACGAGCTTCTTGGGGTAGATC
>CAXHHS010000206.1:0-9405 GCA_964015645.1 uncultured bacterium | reverse complement strand
TCACCCGGGCGATGCGGGTCGGCAACCGTAATGTGCAAATCGGGTTTGTAAAACGGCATATCGTTGTTGCCGCCGTCCCAAACAATGATATCGGCTTCTTTTTCCGCCTCGCGAACAATCGCTTCGTAATCCACGCCGGCATAAATTACATTGCCACGCACGATATGCGGTTCATATTCCTCGCGTTCTTCAATTGTGCAATTATGTTTATCAAGATCTTCCAGAGAAGCGAATCGCTGCACTTTCTGCGCGGCGATATCGCCATAAGGCATGGGATGGCGAATGGCAACTACCTTTTTCCCGGCTTCCTGCAAAATTTCCACCACCCGACGAGTGGTTTGGCTTTTTCCGCAGCCGGTGCGCACGGCACATACTGCAACAACCGGTTTGGTGGATTTTATCATCGTATAACGGGGGCCAAGCACTTTAAAATCGGCGCCGGCGGTGTTTACGATGGCGGATTTCGACATCACGTAATCGTAGGGAACATCGGAGTAGGAAAAGACAACTTCGTCGACTTCAAATTTTTCGATCAATTCAGGTAGCTGGCTTTCGGGGTAAATATCGATCCCATTGGGATACAGCTCGCCGGAGAGTTCCGCAGGATATTTTCGCCCTTCAATATCAGGAATTTGTGTAGCGGTAAACGCGATAACGTTATAATTCGAATTTTCCCGGTAGACGGTGTTGAAATTATGAAAGTCGCGTCCGGCTGCGCCCATAATGATTACGTTTGTTCGAGACATGCGATTCCTCCTGTTTGCTTTGAGCAGTGTATTGATTTTTATTAAATGAAACTGTAAGTTCTGCTAAAAAATGGCTTAAATTTTTCTTAAGGCTAAATTTAATCGTTCGAGGTATAATATGAAACGTAATTTTATGTTAACATTGCTGTTTGTCGCTGTAATTTTGACCGCTTGTACAAAGGAAGCGGAAAATTCATTTCCCGCCGGAAGGTGGATCGATTTAACGTATGATTTTTCTTCCGAAACGATTTACTGGCCAACGGCGGAAACATTCAAATTCGATACGGTGTTTGCCGGCGTTACCGATAGCGGTTTTTATTATACCGCTTATCAATTTTGTAGTGCGGAACACGGTGGAACTCACACTGATTCTCCCATCCATTTTGCCGAAGGGCGAAAAACCGTCGATCAATTGCCTTTGGAGCAACTAATTGGCGCTGCGGTGGTAATCGATGTATCGGAGAAAGCATTAAAAAATCCCGATTACCTGGTTAGCACGGATGATTTTAAACAATGGGAAGCCCGGCATGGTCAGTTGCCGGAAAAAAGTATCGTTTTACTGCGTACCGGTTACGGACGATTTTGGCCGGATAGAGTAAAATACATGGGAACGGCTGACCGCGGCCCGGAAGCCGTTGCGGATTTGCATTTCCCCGGGTTACATCCGGAAGCGGCAAATTGGCTGGTGAAAAACCGCAGCATTCATGCGATTGGCCTGGATACACCGAGTATCGATTACGGGCAATCGACTTTATTCGAAAGCCATGAAATTTTGTTTAAAGAAAATATTCCGGCGTTTGAAAATGTTGCCAATCTCGAACAGCTTCCCGAGACCGGTGCGTTTATCATCGCCCTTCCCATGAAAATAAAAGGCGGCAGCGGCGGGCCGTTGCGAATTGTGGCGTATCTTCCAGAGAGTTAACGCCGGCGGTTTTATTTTGCCACTGATTTGCACTGATGAGCATGGGCAAAATAGAAAATTCAGTGGTAACTTGCGTAAGTTTTCGGTTAAAGAATCAACGAAAACGATGCTTGACTAAAATCACAAAACTTGTTATTATTGCCGGATTAAATGATTTCAAAAATCGGAGTTTTAAATAATGAAAATGAAGTACTGCATAGTTCGCATTTTGTTAACATTTTTAGTAATTATGCTTGCCGGTTGTAATGATAAAACCGGCAGCGAAACCGATAATTCTACACAACAAGCCGATATCGACACTACCGATGTTCGCAACGATTCAACACCGGATATTTCTGAAGTTGGGTACCTTGTAAAGGTAGAAAACCAGCATCTCCCCGCAGAAGAATTCTTAACCTCCTATTCCAGATCAAAGGAATATCGTTATGGAGACCCGATAACGATAGACCAAATTACTGCCCACATAAATTTTGTATTTCTCAACCGGCTCCTTTTTCGCGAAGAAGCACACCGTCAAAATTTGTTGAAAGAACCCGAAGCAAGTGAAACATTTGCACGAATGAAAAAGCGAATTTTAACTCGCGATAAACAGATGGTTCATGAAGCTCTGCTGCCGGAAATCTCAGTTTCGGAAGAAGAAACCAGGGAATTTTATGAACAGAGAAAAGAGGAAGTGAAAATAGCGCATATTCGAGTCAGCTCGGAGTATTTGGCGGATTCACTTTATGCTGAATTAGATAATGGCGCCAATTTTGAACAGTTCGTTAAATCCTATTCACGAGATTTTTATACGGTAGGGCGGGGGGGACTTATAGACGCTTTTTTCACTATTGGCGACAGGGAAGAAGCCATTGAGAAAGCCGCTTTTTCTTTAAAGAAAGGAGAAATTGCCCCACCAGTCGAAACATTCTCAGGTTATCATATTATCAAATTGGTTGATCGCCAGCCACATACCCCTGTTCCTTTTTCAGAAATTAGCGATAAATTACAGAATGAACTGTTAAATCGTAAAAAGGCCGCCAACATTAGATTATATGAAGAAAATTTATTTAATCGTTATGACGTCGAAATAGAAAAAACTGCTATTCCGGTTATATTGAATGCTTTCCAAATGAAAAATGGAAAAACGTCTCTTTCAAAAGAAAATATAGGTGTTATTCAACTCGACCAGGCAGCTTTGCGATATAATGGGGGAGAATGGGATATTGATACTTTTATTAACGTTTATAACGAGACACCAACACGATATCGAATACCATTAAAAACGACTGAAGATATTCGGCGATTTGTGAAACATGTTGTTATCGAGGATTTATATTATTTGGAAGCAATCGATAAAAAATTGGATCAAAATCCACAATATTTAGAAAAAGTCAATAAGGCGAGCGACGATTATATTGTAAATTTGTACCGGCTTCAATATATTGAACCATTTATAAAGATTTCTGAAGAAGAATTAAAAGCATATTATGAAACGCATAAATCCAAGTTCGGGAAAAAATCTTACAATAAATTAAAAGAAGAATTGTTTGAAAAAGTGCGCTCTCAAAAATATCGCCAGCGAATCTATTTGCTTAGAGATGAATTGTTAGCGAAGTATAATGTTGAATATAACACGGAAGCAATTGAAGATTTGCTGAAAATCATCAATCAAAACAGGATTGCCTCTTGAACAAACAAGCGCAGCAATATGCTTTAGGAATAGACCTGGGTGGAACATCTATAAAATACGGTATTTCATCTCTTGAAGGCAATATTGTAAAAGAGTTTAAACGGTCAACCCAGGCAGACAAACCTGCTGATATAATTTTAGAAGATTTGATTAACGCCGCATTCGCCGGAATTCAGGATGCTAAAAATATTGGGATTTCAATTTCTGCTATTGGTATTGGAACACCTGGCAGTGTTAATGTTGAAACCGGATTTTTAAGCGGCAGTACGCCAAACCTAAAAAACTGGCGCAATGTCCCGATAAAAGAGCGGTTGGAAGCCCGGTTAAAACTGCCAGTTTTTGCCGACAACGATGCAAACATAATGGCGTTTGGAGAAACCCGGTTTGGTGCTGGAATTGGGTATTCTGATGTAGTTTGTATTACCCTGGGCACTGGGATTGGCGGTGGTATTATTATTAGTAATCAAATTTTCCGGGGAAGTTTTTACGCCGGGGCTGAATTGGGCCACATGAGCATTGCGTACGATGGCACAAAGTGCCGCTGTGGTGGTATTGGCTGCTGGGAGAAATATGCTTCTGCAACCGCGATGATTGAGCGATACAATGAATTAGACTCCAAAGCGAATATAACAGATACCGTTCAAATTTTTGAAAATTATGATCGGAATGAACCGGTGGCAAAACAGGTTGTCGAAGAAGAGGTAGAAATGGTAGCTGCCGGTTTAGCAAACCTCGTTAATGTTTTTAATCCGCAAATCATTATTATAGGTGGAGGTCTTAGTGAGGTAGGGGAGTGGTTTATAAATCGTATTTCCGAGGCAACCGGAAATCGCGCGATGGAATGTGCAATGAAAAATGTGCAAATCGTCAAGGCAAAATTAGGTAATAAAGCTGGATGGCTTGGCGCTGCCGCGTTTGCGCTGGAGCAGGCTCCTAAAGAATCTTGCCTATAAAGCAATTGCTTTTGCTGCTAAAGCTTCAACATCTTTAAACTGTTGTTTGGCATTTTCTATCTGCGCCAGGTAATTATTGTATATCGATATATTTTCTTCTGTTTTGGGCGGCCTCGTTTTTAGCCAATTTGTAAGTTCATCCCGCAGCGTTTTTAATTTACCAATAGTTGTTTTGTAAGATTTAGCTAAATCCGGTGGAAGTTCTTCTACAAACGCCTCAATTTCAACATCACGAAACTTGAGCAAAGTTTTTAACTCCCGGATAAAACTTTCAGGCGTTTTATTTCTGCCTGCGCCCAATTTTCCTAAAATCGTAGCGCCGTCTTCATCGACAATTATATAAGTAGGATATCCTGTAACTCCATATTTATATTGGAGTTGGTTATTGCGTTCTTTGTATTTTTTGGGAACTATATTAGGATCGCGTGGAAAATCAATTGTTACTAATATAAGGTTGTCTTTTGCATAGCGTTTCCAGGCTTCTTTTGCGAAAACACTTCTGGCCATTAATTTACACCACCCACACCAATCCGAGCCTGTAAAATTAAGTAGAATTGGAAGTTTTTTTTCTTTGGCAACTTGCACTGCTTTCGCATAATCCATTGTCCAAATACCGGCTTCAACGGCACTGCCATCATCTGTTTCGGCGATACCCGGTAAAGAGAGTAGAAATACGATGGCACTGATCCAAATACAAGTTCTAAAATGAAAGGGATTCATCCTCAAATCCTTAGTGGGTTTAGAGTAGGGAGTATTGCAATCGTTCAACTTTACATAATATATATTATATTTATTTTGTGCATTTCTTGAAATATTTCTGTTATTCAACCAACCCATAATCCAGCGTATAGCGAATAATTTCAGCATTATTCCGAAAATCCATTTTTTTTAAAATTCGCAACCGGTAAGTACTAACTGTGCTAAGGCTAAGCGACAGCTCTTTAGCAATGTCAGTTAACTTTTTTCCGGATGCAATTAACCTTAGCACTTGCAGCTCACGGCTCGTTAACACTTCATGTGGAGCTTTCTCTAATGGATCTTTCTCTAGTTCAGAAAATAATTTCTCGACGATATTTGTCCCGAAATATTTTTTTCCGGATAAAATAGTATTAATCCCCATTACCAACTCCATAGGGCTTCCACTCTTTGTTAAATAGCCAGAAGCGCCAGCTCTTAAAGTCTGTATAATATAGCGCTCGTCAGAATGCATACTAAGGATTAATATTTTTAGATTGGATTTCACCTTTTTTAATTCTTCTAATAGTTCAATCCCATTTCCTTCTGATAAAGCAATTTCCAAAAGAATAATATCATATTCGGTTTTTAAAACTCTGCTAATTGCTTCTTCGGAAGTATCGGCTTCGTCGACAATGATTTTTTCGAAGGCAGACACCAGGATTTGTTTTAGCCCCCGTCTCACCATAGAATGATCATCAATTAATAAAACTTTCGTCATTTTTCCTCTCCGGCAAAATTAGATATCTCAAGATAAGATTTTTTCTTCTTAATGTATGGGAATATTTAGTGGTTTTTTGATCACTATAAAGTTCATTCGCATATTTAAACTTGACAATGATCGGATTACGGAATGGAATAAAAAAAAGTATTTTGTTTGTAAGAATATCTTACAATCAAACAAAATACCGCCTTTATAAACTTAAAAGTTAAAAAAGGAAGGCTTTTAGATACTTCCTTACTACTTTTTTTCTTTAAATAATGCTAGAACGATCCCCACATAGACAAATCTAACGCTATAAATAATAGGCCTGTTTGCGCCAAATCACATATCAATTAGCTATAATGGTGGGGAAAATACCTCAAAACCAGCTTTACTCCCCTACCCTTTCATTTTTTCGCTAAAAGCGGAATTTTTGCAAGTCGTTACTATTTTACAAAATAGAAATAATGTCATTGATGGAATTTGTCTGTATTCCTAACACACCGGTGGAGCAGAATATGAAAAATAAGCGCTTACCTAAAGATTGGCGACACATTTTTATAAAGTTTGTCATAAGCTTGTAAATGAGAAGAATGGAAATGCTACAAATTTATTCAGTAATTATTACAGAAATCCTAACACAGAAAACAATTGAATTGCCGAAAATGGTCAATTATGGCATTTTTTCATTAAAAATGACGACTAAAACTCGAACTTCCGCTTCTATTTGTTTGACAGCACGTAAATCTTTTACGATTCCCGAGTAATAGCTTTTGTAAATGCAATTCGATCAATTATTACAAAACCTAACACTTCCATGTTGTATTCGCTTTTTTTTGCCGCGTATAACGAAATTCAAGCTCTCCTGCTATAAAAATGGTCATTAAAACATCCATTTCCCTTCAAGCCTAACGTCCGAAAATTGTCGAAATAGTATGCCCGCTTCTATGTTAAAACTCGTAATACCTATGGCTTAGTGTCGTATTTATATTCATAAAAAAGTAACAGGAGTGTTAAATATTGACAATACCGGAATTTATTTAATTTTTTGCCTTTTCTTTGACTTTGAACACTCCGTCGATAGCGTATTTGGCTTTTCTTATACCCGTGATCTCAAGACATCGTAAATAACCGATCCCAAGAAGAAAAATTTTCTCGGTTGGCTTTTTGTGAAAATAGCTCAATAGATGCTGTTCTTCGCAAAGAGCAATTATAAATCTTTATTAAGACACTGTGCAATTAACGGAGCTGGACACTCAAACGACGGCAGCTGCTTCAGATAAATTTCAGGAGATAGAAATGATTCGTACAACCATTCATTCCAGGCGAACTTTAAGAAGAGTTTCAATTCATTTTTTATATGAAAAATATTTTAAAATTGGGGCAGGTGCGGTAGTGGCAGTACTCTTAATGAACGCATTAAGCCTGCTGGAATATGGTGTTTATAATTTGTTTTGGGGAAGTGCGATTTATTTAAGTTTTGCAGCCTCGTTTGGTTTAATGCCCGGTTACAATAAACTTGTTCCCGACTTGCTCTACAAAAAAGATTATAGCTCGCTATTATGGATTACAAAATGGGTATCCTTTTTTAGAGCTTTTAGCATAATTGCATGGGTTTTAGCTGGTAGTTTGATTTTCGAAACTTATCCGCTCTTTCCGAAAATCGGAGAAGATTCGTTTTATTTTCTATTATTCGGCGCTAGCGCATTCTTTGTTTTGCAAAACCACATATTTAATCGAATTATAAAAATTGCTTACCTGCATAAATATTTGATAAATGTGGAAGCGATTACAATAACAATAAAAGCCCTTTTGATCGGTGCTGTGTTAGTTTATGGATTTGGATTGTATGAAGTTCTAATAATTGATATCCTTTGTAATGCCTCCGTTTTCTTGTTGACGTTCTTTTTTTATTTAAAGAATATATCAAACAGCTTGCCGGGAACCGGGATTATTAACCGGTATTCAAAAAAGAATTTGATTAAGCAGATTTTTGACGCAAGCCGTTATCGTGGGCTTAATGAAGCGATGGCAGCAATAACCAGTTTTGCATCTGATTTTTTAATTGTCGGATATTTCCTCGGGCCAATAGAGTTGGCATACTATGCCTTCGCAGTAAAAGTTAGCGAATTCATTCCTCAATTGCTTCCATTTGGAAAAATCAAAAACACTATTGTTCCAACAATTTTATCAAACGTTGTTAGAACTGATAATACCAATGAAATAAATACCTTATTTCAAATTTTAACAAAGCTGAACGCGTTTTATGTGCTGCCCATTATTACAGCGTTTGTGATTTTAGGGAAAGAAGTAACAACACATTTAATTGATCCGAAGTTTTTAGCAGCTTACGATGTTACGATAATACTGTTATTTTGTGTTCTCATTTCTTCTTTACCCTTTGCATTTCCGTTGCAGTTATTAGAAAAATCGAAATCAATTATTACGGCTAAGCTGCTAATGTTATTGAACTTAGCAATCAGTATTTTCCTTGTTCAAAAGCTGGGCATAAACGGTGTAGCCATTGCAGCACTAATTTCCATCTGCCTTAAAAAAGCATTCGAATTGTTTTTGTCAAAAAGGTACGCCGGGGTTTCGCTGCCCAGGATTGGTCTCTTTCAAATTCTTACAAATTGTATAGCGATTGGAGTTATTGCTTTGCTGGTAAAGCCATATATCTCCGGGCTTTTTACACTCGGATTGAGCTGGATTCTCATCACAGTCGCTTATATGATTTTCTCAAAGTTCAATAACGCATTTAACCGGGATGAAAGCGAACTGCTGAAAGGCACGACATTTAGTACAACCTATATCTTGTAAATCATTATACACACAAAAGAACCTAAGGAGGGTTTATTATGATTAAGGAAACCATTAATTCGATTAGCCAGGTAAATATTTGGGAAGCTGGTGTTGTTCCTACCGGTAAAAAGCTCGGAATAAATTTCGAACTAGACTTTAAATCGGTTTTAGGACAACATAGCGCCAAAAAAACCTTATTGGCAAACAGTCTGATGTGGATAATGCTAATCGCCAGTTCAGGCACTTTTTGGCTATCTATCACCTTACTGCTAAAAAAAATTATGACGGCTATTTGACAACAGCAAAACACCCAAATTTAACCAAAACTCGGAGAGGAGTTAAAAATGCGTACTAAATCCATAAATAAGCCAAACCTTGATGAAGGCAAAAGCGAGAATATTCCGCACCGCTTTCTACCCATAATTAACGGTAAGGTGCTGACCCAACCCATTCGGAAGGAGATCAAGAAATTCCTAAGGCGAAATGCGTTATCCTGTTTTAAAAATACGCTGGAATTCGGGTGTGGCCTGGAAGAAAATCTCTCTTTTTTATCTTCCTTTACTGAGCAGTATTATGGTGTAAACCTTATCGGAAAGGAAAATAAGCAGAACCAGAAGGATATAGTGGTATTCAAAGGAAACCATCTTCCTTTCGAAAACTGCTCATTTGACCTAATTTGTTCATTCTGGATATTGCAGCATATTGTTGCCGACCATAAGCTGTATCAAATCATCAAAGAATTTTATAGAGTCCTGGAACCTCATAGCCATGTATTGATCTGCGAAAAGAGTTCCGGGTTAGAAGGCAGCCGGCTTCCGGAATAATATGTTTCAATATTTTGCAGCCTATCGTTTGAACTTTCGGATATTCAA
>CAXHHS010000205.1:0-9421 GCA_964015645.1 uncultured bacterium | reverse complement strand
CCTTCGGCGTAAACAGCTGATTTAAAAACGGTTTAGCATACAATTATCCCCATTTATGTGCAGAGAGTAGCCTCACAAAGGCGGAAAATCTTCTTTATTTCAAAAATGCCATACGCCGCGACTCAGTAAAATCGCCGGAGCGAAGCATGTAGATGTAAATGCCGCTGGCAGCCAATTGACCATTATTATTGCGGCCATCCCAGGTTGCGCTGTAGGTTCCGGCGCTCTGATGGTCGTTTACCAGCGTGCGAACTTCTTCTCCCAATGAGTTAAAAATAGTTAAACGAGTTTGCCCGGATTTTGCTAATTGGTATTGAATCGTCGTCGTGGGGTTAAACGGATTGGGATAGTTGGCTTCCAGGCGATATTCCCCCGGAACGGCAGTGCCAATAGTTTCGATACCGACGATGGCTTCATCCACTATAAACGTATCGGCGCCGGTGGTGGTAAAGCTATTTGTTGCGCCTTCCCCGGGGGGAGAAAGAAAGAAAACGTGCTCATTGGAGTTTTCCATAAAAATGATGTTTCCGGCAGCGTCAAAATCAAGTGTGGCACGGGCATTTACATTTTCATCGCTACCGTAAAAGGTGTCTTCAGTCATGATCCGAACGGTGTCGGGAAAGAAGCCGTTAATATCATCGACGCGCCAAATACCATCCTGGTCGAAACCGCCGTCGGCACGGGTGCAGTAGTATAAGATATCATCGGTAGAGGTGTTGGGGTCTGCGCCGGAATCCAATAATAAATCGTTGGCGATGAATGTTCTATCTTCGCCCAAAAACCACAACGCCTGGTTATCGGTTACCGGTAAAGCGCCGGAAATATCATATTTGCGAATCCCTCTACCATCGGAGCCTAATGCGTTGTCGGCGCGCAGGGTGCAATACATTGCGCCATCATCATCCAATATCACCTGGTGGGGCAAAAACTCGGAAAACCCGGCAACCACTTCCATATTGGCGGGATCAAATGTGTCGGCGGTGCCGATATTCGCCCGTAAAACCTGGTTATCTGCCGCTACATAAAGCGTCAAATCTTCCCCTTCGCCTTCCAGGTAAATGCCCTTGGGAAAGGTAAGGCCATCAATAATAACTTGTGTGGAGTAATCACGATTAATCCGCATAATTTGGCCGAGATCTTTGTTGGAAACATACAACCGTCCGGCGTAATCCAGGTGGGCAAATAGGGGGGCGTCGGTGCCGTAGCTAACGGTCCCGCCGCTGCTGGCATCTGCCGCTACTAAAAAGGGATCGTGAAATGAGCCATCGGGATTGTAAATATTGATACCGGTTCCCAATGGCCCGCCGTCGTTGGAAGTAAATGTGAGGCCGAAATTGGGATCGGATTGATCGGTAACAGTTGCCACACCGCGCGTAAAAATGTCGATGTCGCCGGAATCGTAAAATAATGTCCATTCGGTTGTGGAGGCATTTGGCTGCTCGGCAAACACTTGTATTACATATCGTTTCATGGCTTCTGCCCCGCTGCCGTCCCATGCCACGGAATGCAACCCGCGCGATAGTTCCATAACGGTCGCTGTAAAGACTGATGAACCGTTATCGGCATCGAGAATATCAATGGTTGCGGTGCTGGCCGTATCGTTCAAGAAAAACCAGGCTAGCGCGCCGCTGCCATCGGCAAAACTGCCATCGAAGTCCGAGGTATCCGGGTTAGTGATTTTAAGTTGAGCGGCATAAACATCCGCCATGGCATTTTGGGTTAAAAAGCCAATACTCAATATTATTAAAATTAGTAGTAACGATTTTTTCATGGTTGTGTCCCCTGTTTTCACTAAACGTAAATTTAAATTATTTTTCAGCTCGGCATTATTGAAGTGAGATACTCCTCGTTAACTCAATTGCCTCTTTAATCTTTCGAGCACATAATCAAGGTTATTCTCAATTTCTTCATTACGAAATCGAACAACCTCAATACCGAGCATATTTATGATAACGGTTCTCAACTTATCGCGCTCTATTAGATAATCATGGATCTTCCCATCAATTTCTACAACACACTTTTTCTCAAAACAGAAGAAATCCGCAATGTAGAATGTTTCCTTCCCGGTATAATCAAAAAAGAGTGGATGTTGCCGGTAAAATTTTAATCCCAAAAACTTTCTATCTCGAACCGCCTCCCAAAAGATTTTTTCAGCAGTCGTTTGATTTTTTCTTAACTCACGACAACGTTGTTTAGCTATTTGCTTTAATCGAGGGTCGTTTATAAGACTCATGTTTTTTCTCCCTCTATGCTCTTTAAACTCATCCCCCAACCCCCTTCTCTTGGGAAGAGAAGGGGGCTTTTATACAGTTAAAACAAATGTTGATTTGAGTCAAAACTTAACCGGATAGTCACCCCCTCTCTTGCCAAGAGAGGGGGCCGGGGGGGTGAGTTCCATCTTACTCTTTCGCTCTTAATAAAACTGTAGAAAGAGGAATCCTTTGCAAGCCTAAACAATCCGAAAAATTATTTCGTTAACAACATCTTCTTAACCGCTTGAAAACTCCCGGCAGTCAGTTTGTAGAAATAAATTCCGGAGGTCAGGCCGGTTGCATCAAACTCTGCCTGGTAGGAGCCGGTGCTAAGATTGCCGTTTAGCAGCGTGGCGACTTTTTGGCCGATGGCGTTGTAAATCTCCAGCGTTACAAATTCCGGGTTTTGGATATCGAATTCGATGATGGTTGAGGGATTAAATGGATTGGGATAATTCTGTTTTAGAGAAAAGGTTTGCGGAATTTGATTGGTGACTTGTTCTATTCCGACCAGCGTGCCATCGAATACCCATTTTTCCACTGCCCAGCCGTAGTAGGTTTGAGTGTAGACGGCTTGTTCGGTTGCTTCCACATCGACATCCACCACAGAGGTAAATCCACCGGCACGGCCATTGCTAGAGCCGGTGCTATAAGAACCTGTCACAGCGAAATTCCATTCGGCAACATCAATCGTATCCAATACACCGCCATGATCGGGATCGAAAGAATAAATTCTTCCATATGGATATCCACCCTCGCTGCCAATATGAATAAATGAATCGACAGCGGCAAAAACGGTAGGCGGATCATTTAAATAGGCCAATCCCAACAGGCTTGGCGTTCCTGAACCGCCATTGGCGATGGTGTCGTCCTCTGCCATGGTGTATTGAAAGCCGGCATCTGCGGTGTAGCCGCTGGCAGGATCGCCGGTGTATTTCCATAAACTTCTTTGGGTGGTGGCGCTGACGAATATTGCAGTGCCATCGCCGCTGACAGTTAAGCCAAGATAATTACCTTCCGGCAAATCGATGGTTGTAACCGGATCATCATTCACGCCAAAAACGCCCCAGCTTGTTCCGGGAGCATCAACGCCGGCATATACTTTGATTTCATCGGTTTTGTCGTCATTACCTTCGTAATCGCAAACATATACGAAACCGTTGTCATCAACTTCGATTGCAAAAATATGATTCGAGCCGGTTTCCATCCGAAAATCGGTAGAGGTAACGCCATTCTCGGTCAGCTCAAACACCAGGATGTTATGAAAATCGTCATTGTTGGCGACATATACCCGGCCGCTGTTATCGCTGGCGAGCTGGTATGCGCCGTTCAGGATTACCTGGTCCAGCCCGGATGTCCATTCGGTAAACTGGGCATCTTGATTGTAAATCGGTAAGGTTTGCTGGCCATTAATTGGCGAGGGAACCCGCCCCAGGCCGGAATCGGCATCCCAATATCCCACCAGGTAATTGCCAGGGGAATTAAACAGGTTGTCTAATACCGGTTCAAGCGGTGTTTGGGCAACAATCGCCACAAATCGATTCGGGCCAACTGTCGCTACACTGGATGTTTGATCGCCGGTGCCATTGACGGCGTCATCAAACGTCGCGTAGTCGGCGCCCCACTCATTGGTTTGGGCAAAGCCGCTTAAACATAGTGCAAACGAAATTAGAATGATTGCCAATATCGAATTTCTCATATTAACCTCCTCAAGTTAAATAATTAAAGTTGAAAAGTTACAAGTTGAACATATCACCCCTGACGGGGTTAATGTGATGAGGCTACAATGTTCTATTATCATACCACCCCTATCGGGGTTCGGCAAGCAACCGCGTAGCGGTGGCATGTTAAAAGCAAAAAATATCAAAAAATCATCAAAACCACGTAGTGGTGACATGTTCTTCTCTTCTCCAAAATTGATCCAAAACATTTTTAACTTTAGGCACTTGCAAATTTTAGATCACTTACAAACTTACTACCGCAGCAAGGTCATCTTCATCGACTTGGAGAAGTTGCCGAAGGTGAGTTTATAAATGTAAACCCCGCTGGCAACTTTTTGGCCGCTGTTATCGGTGGCATCCCATTGGAGAATATGACTGCCGGCGGCATATCTCTCATTGTTGATGAGCGTGCGAACTTTCTGCCCCAGGGAATTGTAAATGGCAAGGCTAATTTCTTTATTAATCGGGAGTGTAAATTCAATTTTCGTAGTCGGGTTAAACGGGTTTGGGTAATTTTGTGCCAGCTTGTAATCATCTGGAGTAATCACTGTCAGTGGATTGATGGATGTCGGTACGCTATCGCCGGGGGTGATAGAGGTGGAAGAATCGCCCCATTCCCAAAAGAAAAGATGAAACCCATTGCTTGCCAGGGACACACCGCCCAATGTGTCAATGCCGCTTCCTTTATAACTTGCGACGATGTCACGCAGCCCATCTTTATCCAAATCCATACCCGGGTAGGTGTAAATGTCGTTGAATAATCCACCGACATTATCATAGGCGTCTCTTAAATCGTAAACCTGGGTAATGGAATAATTATTGGTATCTTCTGGTGCACCGCTGCCACTGTATTCGATGTCGAGTAACCGCCCACCGCCGCCGTAGAGATATAAATCCAGCCCATCGCCTTCGCTTTCCGTTGGATGATCCTGGTCACCTAATGCCCAGGCGCTCCAAAAACCAACACCGGAATACAGTTCGGTAATATTCGCATCACTAACAAAGTTATCAGCGACAACCCCGCTGAGGATCCACATCTGGCTGGCGCTAAGACCGGCATTCGTGCCATGCAGGTATACAACCGGCTGATCATTCACAACAGCAAAAATGGGATTTGCTTTTACGACAAACGCACTATAATCTGCCAGTTTAATAACACTTCCATCTGTATACTGGTCGGGGCCGTCAATTTGAATAAAACCAAGCCCTGCTCCGGACGCAATAGTGGTCCAACCGGCAACGATGATTTCATCTAATCCATCTCCATCCACATCCCCGATATCCGTTCCTGCCGGTGTGTAACTATCGGGGGTAATGATTGCCGGTTGCACCATGCCTTCATAAATATATTCTTTTTCGATAATAGCGTCTCCATTTTGAAATGTGCCTGATTCCACTTCCAAAATATAAAGTTTTGCTTCAAACACCGGAGCCTGTCGTGGCGGAAACAGTAATTCACTTTTTCCGTCTCCGTCAATGTCTTGTACCCGTAAGCCGCTTTCGGTTCTTCCGATATTTGCCGTCGCGAAAGCACTATCGATCGCTTCATACGTCAGCCTGAAGGCTGGTTCGCTGCCATAATCATTATCGGTTCCGGTAAATTCATAAAAATAGATGCCGCGAGTGGCAAACTGAAAGCTATCGGAAGCAAAATGCCCAACCGGGAAGATGATTTCCTGCATCCCATTATTATCGAAGTCACCGGTTGTAACAGAGCGCGGTGTTGAACCCCCTCCAGATAGCGAATCATTTAAAGGAGGCGATGCCCAAACAAACTCTAACAGGTCATTGCCGATCATTTCATAGACAAAAACCCGGCCTCCTTTTTGATATTCGGTAACGATTAGTTCCGGGTAGCCATCGTTGTCGAGATCCGGGTTGCTGGCTACTGCCACGCCACGCCCGGCGTCACTGGTGAGGGTATCCGGGGATTCCAAGCCAGCGCGAAGGTTCGTAGCTGCCAGGCGGTACTCATTCTCGCCATCAGCAGGCCCCTGGGCAAACAGTGCGCCGGTAAGCATAAAACTCAGGAATATCATTCCCAATACCATACGGTTACAATTGATCATATTAGACCTCCTTTTGGTGGGTGTAAGGGGAAACGCTAATTTGAGGATACAAATATTGTTCTCCAAATAGACATGTATTAAAGTTCAAAAAAATAGCGCTAATATTTCTACACTTATTTTGACTAATGATAATACTATCTTATCTGTTAAAATTCAATAGCAGGTTATTTAAAAATCGTAAAAAAATCGGGTTACCGGCCGGCATTTGCGAGTTATCTTTTTGTATTATTATGTATGAATAACTTCTATTTTTCGGAATTTGAGGTTGATATAGTATCACAATTTGCTAAAAAAGAGGTAGAATACAAACCGGGTAAGGGAGATATTTTTTCTTATAATTTTTTTCATAGAATATTTGTTTATTTACTACTTATTTGTAAGTTAGCGAGGTGTTTAACGAGAAAACAAACGTGTCCCCATATTTCTCGTTTAGCGTTAGGAGTATATTCTTTAATATCACCGTTATTCGAATTCTTCATCAATGTCTAATGTGCATTCATACCCTCAAATTAAAACGGCAATCTTTCCTTATAATAATCGAGTACGTTTTAGAGCTTAAAAAGCAACAATCTATATCTTCATAAAGATTTGGTTTTTATAAACTTAGAAAACGAATTTCAGCTTTCGCGAAAAAATTGAGGTTGACGGCTATGTCCAAAACAATTACCGTTTTGCTTACCTTAATGGCATTATTATCTACAATACTACTTGCTGGTACCACCGGCAAAATTTCCGGGCAAATTACCGATGCGGAAACCGGTGAAGGGTTGCCGGGAGTTAATGTGCAGGTCGTCGGAACCGCCCTGGGTGCATCCACGGACTTGGATGGTGTTTACGTTATTCTAAATGTCCCCCCGGGGCTGCATACGGTGGAGTATTCTTTTATTGGATACAAAACTATGCGCGTAAAAGAGGTGCGTGTCAATGTCGATTTTACCACTCGCCTTAATCAATCTCTCCCGGTTGCTGCCGTGGAAGGCGAGACGGTAGAAGTATTCGGCGAACGCAATCCCCTGGTGCGCCAGGACCTTACCAATACCCAGGTGGCCATCACCGCGGAAACGGTCGCGGATTTGCCGGTCGATAATCTGCGCGATGTCATCAAGCTGCAAGCCGGGATTGTGGAGGATAATGATGGATCGTTGCACATCCGCGGGGGGCGCTCCAACGAGATTGCTTTCCAGGTAAACGGCATCTCTATCAACAATCCCTTTGGCAATACCCAGGGTGTGGGATTGGCTACCAACGCGGTGGAAGAAGTATCCGTATCTGCCGGTACGTTTAGCGCAGAATATGGCAATGCGCTTAGCGGCGTGATCAATTTTGTTACCAAAGACGGCGGTAACGATTACAATCTCACCTTGCGTGGTTATACCGGCGATCACTTTAGCAGCCGCGATGATATTTTCTTCAACATCGATGAGCGGGATTTTTTTAATAATTCTCGCTTCGAATGGACGCTCAGCGGCCCCATGCCGCTTTTCGGCGACAAGCTGACCTTCTTTGCCTCCGGTGTTTGGCAGGAAAACAACGGCCACCTTTACGGCCAGCGTATTTATACCACCAACGATCTTTTGCTTACCGACCCCAATAACCCGGAAATATTTTTAGTAGATCCCATCGGCCTGGTATTCGAACCCGGCCCGAATGGTACCATTCTTCCGAGAGTCGATTCTACCCTTGTGGGTGCTAGCGGTAATGGCGAAACCGTGCCAATGGTGACATCGAAATCGCTCAACCTGACCGGTAAATTGACCTGGAAACCGCTGCATAATCTTAAGTTTACCTACGATGTTATTTTTGATGACGACGAGCGCTTTAGCCGAACTGCTAATGGCGTTAATATGTTTCGCCGCTATCGCTTTAACCCCGATGGCCGGCCGCAGACGGTTTCGGAAAACATCAGCCAATCGTTTGGGATTACGCATACGCTCAGTAAAAAAACGTTTTACACGCTTAAAGTCGGTTACAATTTTAACAAAGCCCGCACGTCGGTGTTCGAAGATCCCCTGGATCAACGCTATGTGCCGGTGCCGCAATTTGCAGAAGAGTTAGACCGGTTTACATTTACAAACGACGTCACCCAATTACTGCTTCCGCAGACCGACATCCATGTTGGAGGAACGGATTTAGAGCACACCACGGAAAAAGCAACCTCCATACTGGGTAAATTGGATGTGGTAAGCCAGATTTTGCCAAAGCATGAACTGAAATTCGGCGGAGAAGTGGCGTTTCACGAACTCGACCTGGAATCATTTACCCTGGCTTTTATAGCTGATCAGCAGAGATTCATTATTCCAACCCCCCAGGCAGTTCCCAACTCCATCCGCTACCAGGCGTACGTTCGAGAACCGGTTCAGGCGGCGTTTTATGTGCTGGATAAAATGGAGTTAGCCGATAAATTTATCTTAAACGCCGGGTTGCGTTACGAATACCTGGATACCCGAACCCAATACAACGCCGACCTGCAAGCGGCGGTTGATGATAGTATTGGCAGCGCAAATTCTACCTTTTTTCAAGATGCCACCCCCAAGCATCGCGTCAGCCCCCGGCTCAGCCTTAGTTTTCCGATTACCTCCAGGGGGATTATTCGCTTCTCCTATGGATTTTTCTTTCAGAATCCCACCTTTCGCAATATTTATCGCAACCCGTTTTTTATTGGCTATCGCGAAGGACGGCAGCTAAGCGGTATTCCCAATTTTGGCAACGCCAATCTTAGGCCACAGCGCAGCATTCAATATGAAATGGGCTTGCAGCAACAATTTACCGAAGATATTAAAATCGATTTGACGGTTTTTTATAAAGATGTAAACGACCTGATCGAAAGACGCCGGGTCGTGGCCGGTGAAGTGGGTGCCAGCCGGGAATTTAATGTGATTACCAACATCAGTTATGCCAATGTAAAAGGGTTTACCGTCGCTTTTCTTAAACGCCGTTCTCCCGGCAGCCTTTTCTCCGCTACCCTGGACTATACCTTCCAAATTGCCGAAGGTGCATTTGACGATCCCCTGGCATTAGCGGTTGATACCCGTACCGGGCGGCAAACCGAGCAGAAGTTCATCCCCCTGGATTTTGACCGCACCCACACCTTGAATGGCACGGTTACCCTTTCCCAACCCGGGAATTGGCTAATCAGCGCCATTGCCAGCCTCCAGGCCGGAACGCCTTATACGCCCAGTCTGCCATCCTCGCTGCAACCGGTGGAGTTTGAAAGCAATAGCGACCGCCGGCCACTAAATACGAATGTCGATATGAAATTAGAGAAATTCTTCAAAGTCGGCGGCGCGCGTTTTTCCCTGTTTATGCAAATCGAAAACCTATTAGATACCAAGCGGGAACGATTTATTTTTACGACCACCGGCCGTTCGCTTACCAGCCT
>CAXHHS010000204.1:0-9426 GCA_964015645.1 uncultured bacterium | reverse complement strand
AGCAGCAACAAACCCCATTTCGATCTGGGAATCTTTCCAGGCAGTGATGGCAATAGGAAAATTCCAGGGCACAATCAAGCCGCAAACGCCTAACGGTTCCCGAAAGGTAAAATTAACCCCGGGAGCCGCCCCCGGGATGGTTTGCCCGCCTACTTTGTTGATTGCCCCGGCGTAATATTCAAAACAGTTTGCTGCCAGGGAGACTTCATCACGAGCGTCGCGGATTGGTTTGCCGACATTGCGGCTTTCTAACTGTGCCAATTCCTCCAGGTGTTCGCGAATAAGTCGGGAAAATTGCAGCAGCAGGCGAGTGCGGTCACGGCTATTCATATCCCGCCAGGTTTGTTGATAGGCTTTTTGCGCCGCCTGTACTGCCAGATCGATATCTGCGGCATCGCCCTCGGCAATCGACGCCCAAACTTCCCCGGTTGCAGGATTGATTAATTCTCTCCGTTTACCGGATACTGCCGGTTTAAAATCATCACCGATTAAAATGTCTTCTTTGAAATGGCTCATTTTTCCACGCTCTCTTTCACGGGTTCATAAAATGATGTCGGCAAAATATTAAACGGCAAAAATTTGAAAAGGAAAATTAAGACGATGCTTCCAAACGGAAGCATAAAAATTGCCAGGGCTGGAATGGCTTTACAAATATCGATGAGTTGGAGTTTGACTTTTGCCCTTTCTTCCGGGGTTAGGTTTATGCCGGAACTCCACTTCTGCAATAATTCATACAGCTCTTTGGTCGCTTTAATTTCATGTATAATGCGATCTTTGTTTTGCAAAATGGCTTTTTTAATGCCAATCGCAGCCGACTTGGATATCGTTCTGTTTAGCTTTTTATTTTCTTGCCTGCTCACACTTTCCTCCTGGCAAGCCTTTTTTGTTCACCAAATCAATTTAGATTAACGTTAATTTTAATTTACTGTTTATTTGCTATAAAAATAGGGTATTTGAAGAATATTTCAAATCTCTAATTATAACCCGATTATGTTCGATAATAAAATCTTGCCTAAATGATCTCAAAAATCCCACAGATGATAGGGAAATTCCGAAACAATTTGTAATAATTTTACAGTGATTTTGTAAAAAAAATAGATATGAATTTTGAATGAATCATTTTTCCCATAATTATTTTGCCTAAAAAACGCGTTACGATTCTTTCCGGATTTTTACTTTTATTGATGTTGAACCTGTCTGGTTGTTCGATAAAGGAGCCGGTATTGCCAGCCTGGGAAACCAACTTCCAAATTCCGTTTTCGGTGGAAGATTTTATCATTGGGGAAGAAATCGTTAATGATTCCACTATCATCATCAAAGATGGCGATCCCAATTCGGTCATCTGGGTTTCGTTAACGGACAGCGTGGAGTTGCAAACGCTCTCCAATCGCGATTTAAGCATCAAGCTGAATGAAGGGTTCGATTTTATTACGCTTGATACCCTCACCGTCGATACATTGGAAATATTTACACCGCCGCCAATTACATTGCGAAGCCTGCTGCCGGAATTATCGCAACTCACCGGCCAAACGGTTACGGTGGAAGCAACGACGATTGAAGGGCTGCCAATTACCCTGCAATCGGGAGTGTTTAAACGCGTGCATTTTTTAGCCGGTCGAATTCGCATTCGTGTTTCCAACAATTTGCCCTTTGATGTTGGCCCTAACAGCACATCCAGCGGGTTGCAAGCGACTGTTGTTAGCGATAGTTTGCCAAACAATCCCTTTACAGAAGTATTGTTTCCTGAGACAATACCAGCAGGGCAAAGCGCAATCCAAGAGGTGGATATTTCCAATAAATGGCTGTTTGCACCGTTGGGCTTAACCTTCGAATTTCCCATTGCACAGGCGTCTACCCATCTCATTACGGATGATTTGCTGGATAACTCCAGGCTTTCCGTAACTATCGAACTCCTGGATATTAAAACCGATGAGATTGTTGCCGCGCTAAAACCACAGCGCTTTGATGGCAGTATAAAATTGGGGTTGAATACCAAAGATCAATTTCGCGAAGCCGAAATTGATCGTGGGCGAATTTTCCTGGATTTAACCAGTAATGTTAATTTAAAAACCAATATTCGCTACATCATTCCCGCCCTCCGCAATGCCGATGATCAGCCGTTTATCGATTCCTTCACCATACCGGCTAACGGCACAATGCAAAGAACATTAATTCTGGATGGCTTTCGTGCCGCCAACACCGATGCGCCCGGTGAGATTATCGACAGCCTGGAAATCGAATTTTTAGCGGAAACGCAATTCGGTTCGGAAATCGTTCGCATCCGGGGATCGGATAATATCTCGGTAAACGTTACCTCCGACTCGATTTATTTTAAATCCATCTCCGGCATTATTGATGAGGAATTATTGATCATCGATCCGGTGATTGAAGACGACGTTTTTGACTATGGCGATTTTGATGGCGATGTTGATTTTAGCGACGTTTGCCTGGAAATACGAGTGTTTAGCGAGATAGCCGTCGAAAATTTAATCGCCAATTTGCGATTTACCGCCCACCATAAAGATGATCGCGGTGTGATAACGGAATCGGCGCAATTTGCTTTAAATCAGCAGCAAATTAACGGCGGTCAGCCCGGCTCTCCCGCTGAAACTCGAATCTTTCTAAACGGCATCGACCGCCCGGAATTACTGGATATGATCGAAATTCTGCCAACCACCCTGGAGGTGCGGGGAACGATTACGGCATCCGGGGAAGCGGCGGTAACTGCCGGCGACCGTATGTGGGCGACGTATATTTTCGAAACGCCCATCAAAGCGAAAATCAACAGCATTGCTGCTTTTGAGGGCGATGTAAATACCATTACCGAAGTTCACATCGATTCGCTGATCCGGGATGCCGCGGAAGAAAATATTCTCGGCGCGGATATCCATTTCAAAGTTACCAATCGCACCCCGTTGAGCGGGGCAGTCTGTTTTGTTCTCTCCGCTGATAATTCCGACCCCGATATTTACGACGCTATTTTTGATACCAGCCTGGTGATTGTCGATACCATCGCGGTGGCCCCGGCTCCGGTTGATCCGCTAACCGGGTTTGTAAACGAAGCCCGCGAGATGGAAATTACACTTCACTTAAACCAAAGGGAAGTGCAGCTATTCCAGGATGTGCCGCTGCGTTACGGCTATGAATTTATCGTCGATGAAACGCAAGATTTCGTAACCCTGCGCTACTCCGATTTTGTTCGCCTGCGCGGTGCAGTTGATACGCGGGTGTTGATTGAGGATAATTAGTGAAACGTAAACATTCCCCCTTTGAAGGGGGATAAAGGGGGATGTCACCAACTGCGATGAGCCATAAATCGTGTTTTTTGCACTCTCAACGCTTTATGACATCCCCCTAACCCCCTTCAAAGGGGGAATTTGCTGTATTATCAATTTAAATAGCAAAGAAACAAAGTTTAAAATATAAACTCAAAAAGAACATTATCTTATGAAAAAACTTACGCTTCCGTTTCTCACACTAACTCTCCTTTTCACCTCCTCACAAATTTTTTCCCAGCAAACCTTTGATGCGCGTTCTGCCGGGATGGCGTTTAGCAATGGTGCGGATACTCGTGGCCTGCAATCCGTAGGGCTTAATCCGGCAACCCTGGCGTTGAAATACGATTATCGCATGGAGTTTAACCTAATTTCTGCCAACGCTGCCGGGAATAACAACAGCTTTAAAAAAAGCCAGTACGACCGTTATTTTACAACCGGCGACCAGCTTACCCCGGAAGAAGTTGATGATATTTTTAACTCCATTCCCGAAAACGGCCTGCGAGTGGATGGCATTGCCCGGGTAAACACAATTTCGTTTTATTTGCCATATTTTAGTTTATCGCTTGTGGGGATGGGGGTTGCGCTGGCCAATGTGCCGAAAGATGTTATCGAACTGCCGCTAAAGGGAAACCGGGAGCCGGGCCGCATCTACAAATTCGATAATGCCGAAGGCGGCGATTGGGCTGGCATCGGAATAATGGCAAGTGGCGCTTTGCCATTGGTGCAAAACCCCAATACATCGATGAATTTATTTGCGTTGGGCGCGACGGTAAAATATATCTCCGGATTGAGATTCGATAATGTAGTTCGGGCAAGGGGAGAATTCCGGGATTTCGATCTTGATAATGAAAGCCCTTTCATCAACCTGAATGGTGAATTGGAAATTGTATCCTCTAACGGCGGAATTGGGTTTGGAGCGGATTTAGGCGCATTGGCGACATTTAATGACGACAAATTGTCCATCGGTTTTACCGCATTGAACGTGTTTAGCAATGTAACCTGGAGCAGCCAAACGGAGCGAATGATGCTGTCCATCAAAGGCGATAGTCTGAATTTGCCCAATCGCGTAAGAGATAGTTTAATCGTCAGCCGTGATTCAACTGTGGCGATTAATTCATTCTCCACCCAACTCCCTCGTGTGCTGGATTTGGCAATTGCTTACCAGGCGGCGCCGGCATTGTTAATTAGCGCGGAATGGGAACAGGGATTAAACGACGACATGGGCGGCACAACGCGCGCCCGCGCAGCATTCGGGTTGGAGTTTACCGGTCTAACAGCCATTCCGCTGAGAACCGGAATGACCTTCGGTTCCAAAACCGGAACGTCTTTTGCTTTCGGAATGGGAATCAACCTCTCAAATTGGTATATCGATCTTGCCTATCTCAATCACGGCCATATTATCCCCGGTGATTTTAAGGGGGTTGGATTGGGGCTTTCTACGCGATTGCGGTTTTAGGGTCGTTGATTAGCGTTTCGGTATTCATGTGTTTGAGTAACTCAAGTTGATTATCAGAAATCGACTGATTTTGGGTGCTAACAAATCCTACGTGAAAAATCCTTTATTTAATTTTCTTTAAATTCGTATATTGGGTGGAGAGTTTGATCGAGCTGAATGATATGTTGTTTCTTTATAACATTACGTAATGCATATTATACCGTTAGAAAACAGCGAATTTTCAAGATATTATCCGTCCAAATAAAGAATCTTTTGTAATATCTAAGAAACTACATAATTACTGGTTAGCGTTTAAAAGATTTCAATAAATGAAAGAAATAAAATGATATCATATTTAAAACTAAAAAATTTTCGCAGTATTATTGACGCCGAAATTAATTTTTCATCTACTCGGTTAAACGTATTGGTCGGAGCGAATGGTTCTGGAAAATCAAATTTAGTTCGTGCTTTAGATCTTATAGGGGAGATTCAAAAGGGGGATCTATCATCTGCAATTGCAACACAGGGTGGGCAAAGGTCTATTATTCCTAAAGCAATTCCAATGAAAAAAATTAATAGTGTTGAGACCCAAATTGGTTATCGTTTAGAGCTTTCTAGACCTGATAATTACCGAGAGAATCTATCTCCTCCGAGTGCTTCTCATGAGATAAGTTTTAGAACTCGTACTCGGAATATAATTACTATAAACAAAGAAATTATAACATTTTACCAACCTTTAGCGGTTGCAGAAGCATTAAGTAGAGATAATAATCTAAAAAAAAAGGTTTATAAGAAATGGAGTCGTGGCCGTGACTCTTCGTTAAAATTTATCAGAGATATAAAAAATGATATTGCTATAGAAGCCAAACCCCAATTTAGTGAGGCAAATATTGGTGGATATATCCATTGGTTCGGTTTTAATTTTATTGAAAATTTAGGATCACAAATAGAGCAGAAAAAAGACGTTTTATTTTTACTAAATCAGATAATAAAACAAAGTCTAATGAGTTCTAAGAAATTAGGACCTTCTGAAACTCTATTACGATTTGGCAGAGGATTGTTTTCTTTTTCCACGCATGCTAGTATTTTTAGAGATTTCGCTCAAGATATTAAAAGATTTGACTTTAATGTTGAAAAATTACGTTCTGATCAACAGCCAACCGGTGAAGTACAATTAGGATCACTTGGAGAAAACCTTCCTGCAGCTATTCGTTGGTTAACCAAAGGAGAAGAGCAACAAATTAAATGGGAAAGAGTTTTGTTGACATTGCAAGATATTACGCCTTATGTATATAATGTTCGAAATAATCTTTTAAGAAGTGGGAAAGAATACATCGAATTTCTTGAGACAAAATCTGGTCGGCCGGTTGAATCCTGGGATGCATCTGATGGAGCTCTTAGGTCCCTAGCAATTCTAATTGCCCTTGAAAGTCATCCCGTAGGCCAAACACTTGTTATTGAAGAGCCTGAACGAGGGCTTCATCCATGGGCAATAAGGTTCTTGTTTAATCATATAAGAGATGCCATAGAGCGAAGAAAAATACAAGTAATTATTACAACTCATTCACCTCAAGTTTTAGAATCTGTGGATCCTTCTGAAGTATTTATTATAAATCGGAGTCATAATCAAGGCACTAAAGTTGTATCAGTTGCGGATACTGTTAGTGAAACAGTAATATCCCCAGGAGATTTAGGGCGTTTATGGGTAAAAGGTTTAATCGGCGGTTTTCCACAGGATGTAGAAGAAAATGCAGATAATTAATCAACCTCCCATAGGTTTTATAGTAGAAGGGCATGGAGAGCAAATAACTTTTCCGGGTATAATGTCAAGAATTTGCAATATTAAAAATGCTTTCATCCCAGTTGTTAATGCTCGTGGTTTTGGAGGAATTATAAACAATTTAGAGGAGCATCTTGATGATCTTGTGCGCGTGAGACATCCTTTTGTAATTATTATTACTCTTGACTTACAAGATGTTATAAATGATGGAGAAATAGATACTTGCTCGGAATTAATAACCTATTTAAATGAAAAAGTGCAGCCGTGGATAGAAAAAAGAAAGGAGAATCCTATTTTTTTGCCTTTCCCTGTGAAAATCGTCACTGTAATACAAATTCAAAAATTTGAAAGCTGGTGGATTGCAGATATTTATGGTTTAGCTTCAATCACAGAATTTTCAATAGATCCAGAAAAATTTTCTTGGGATAATGTTGATATAGAAATTGAAAATCCATCTAAATTCCTTAAAGAAGTGTGCGCAAAGAAAGTTAATTTAAAAAGTCCTTCACTAGCCAAAAAAATTTTCAGCGTTCTTAATTTTGATATAATAAGAGAAAAAAGTCGATCTTTTGATAAGTTCTGTAGAGAGATCGAAAATGCTTATAATATGTGGTCAAGAAGAATAAGTTCTATCTATGAAAATGATCAAAACACAAATTATTAAGTGAATCATAAAACAATAACGCTAACTAACGCTTGTACACCGATTCCGGATGCCAAGAGTTTTTGAAGCGTTGGTCATAAAAAGTGCGTTTTGGGAGTATTTTGAAGGTTGGATGCTAAGTTGCCGGAACCGGTGAAGCTTTGCGTTACAATAATCAGAACATCAAGGAGTCAAAAAAGAAACCAAAAGTATTTTTCTTATTGGCTGTTTTATCATATCACCCCACCAAAGCTATCCCTGTATCCATCACATTCGTCCCGGTTGGGCCGGTTTTGATAAGGCCGTTGATTTGCCCAAAAAAATGGTAGGCATCGTTGTTGTTTAAATATCGTTCCGGGTTGAGATTTGCTTTTTCGGCAGCCTGGCAAATTTCCGGCGAGACGAAAGCACCGGCAGCATCGGTGGGGCCATCTGTGCCGTCTGTGCCGCAGCAGAGGAAACTGTATGGCGCATTCACCGCTTTTAATTCTTGCAAAGCAGCTAAAGCAAACTCCTGGTTTCGCCCGCCTTTTCCGGTGCCGCGAATAGTAACAGTGGTTTCTCCCCCAAACAAAATGCAGGCCGGCGGTTTTAGCGGATGGCCGGTGGCAATCACTTCCTTAATAATGCCGGCAATAACCCGCGCCGCTTCCCGCGCTTCTCCCTGGATTTGACTGCTTAAAATCAAGGTGTTAAACCCGAATTTTACAGCGGCCTTTTCAGCCGATTGCAACGCGGTTAAATTATTTCCCAGGATGCAATTGTAAACGGATTTAAAAACAGGGTCATCCGGCTTTAGTGTTTCCGCAACAATTCCGTTTACACCACTTTGAATATGGTTCAATATATTGGATGGCAACTGTTTTTCAAGCTGGTATTTTTGAATAACATCCAGGGCATCCGAAAATGAAGAAAAATCCGGGGCTGTTGGCCCGGAGGCGATTGATTCCAGGGAATCGCCAATCACATCGGAAATGATGAGGGTAACGCAAACTGCCGGAAAAATCGCTTTTGCCAATTGGCCGCCCTTCACCAGGGAAAGATGTTTGCGAATGGTGTTAACCTCCTGAATCGTGGCGCCGCAAGCTAAAAGTTGCTGGGAGGTTGCTTGCAAATCTGCCAGGGGAATGCTTTGCGGTAATTTCTCCATCAATGCGGATCCACCGCCGGAGATGAGGCAAATAACCAGATCAGTTACGCCCACTTTTTGTGCTATCTTTAATATTTCTTCTGTTGCTTGCAGTGCGTTTTCATCTGGCAGCGGATGTCCCGCTTCGCGAATCTTAACGATTTGGCAGGGCACGCCATGGTCGTATTTGACCGTAACACAACCGCTTGAAATTCGATTTCCTAAAAGATCTTCCATCGCCTGCGCCATGTATGCTGATGCTTTTCCCGCACCGATGATGTAGATGTTTTCGAACGCAGTCAGATCAAAACAATGCTCTTCTACATATAACTTATTTTCATTTATCTGAAGTTTTTGAGAGAAAATTGTGGCTGGCTTTACCGCCGATATTGCACTTTGTAATATAGTAAAAGCGGTTTCTTTTAAATTCACTTCTCTGCACTCGTCATTGCTTCTTCCAATTGCTGCATTTTTTTCCCGGAATAAATGCCGTGTATTGTCATCAGCGGGCCGACTAAAAAATAAATCCATCCGGATAACGAAAGGTAGTCCGGTGGCGCAATAAGTGAAATGGAGATGGAAATTGCCGCAATCAACACCACGATTGAATAGGCTTGAATGCCGGATTTAGTCGCAAAAGATTCCACAGCATTTAAATTCAGCGCTTCCCCCTGGTTGTAGGCATGCCAATACAGTAAAACAAATATCAAAAAGATCGCCAGAAAGCCAAAGGAATAAATTAGCATCAAGGTTGGCCATTGGTGGTCAAGCATCCCCACATTTACGGCAATGTTAACGCCAAACATCCGGTGAAGAATGCCGTGGTTGATTAGAAGATTGGCTAAAAATTTTAAAGGGTAGAGGTAAAAAATAACAACCAATAACAACATAGAATTCAGAATAACAACGCGCCCGTCTTCCAAACCATATCGCCGAAAGTAAATGTAATGCGCATACCAAATACCGATGATCCCGGCAAAGGTAATACCAAATGCCAAAAAGCCTTGCATGGTTTGGACAAGCTGGTCAAAAGAACCTGGAACCTCCAGCGAAACCACCAGCAGCGTAATGGAAAACGCGAATACCGCATCCGTTAGCGCTTCGATACGAGATACGTCCTGTCTCTTATACACATCTGACGCTGCCGACGAGCTTCTTGGT
>CAXHHS010000203.1:0-9442 GCA_964015645.1 uncultured bacterium | reverse complement strand
ATGTAATGCTATCACCACCCGGCGGGGTGTACGAACAAGGCACGCTGGTAACATTAACCGCAACGCCGGCTGCTAACTATCAATTTGATAATTGGAGCGGCGACCTTGCCGGAACGTCGAATCCGATTACCATTTTAATGGATGGCAACAAACAGGCGACGGCTAATTTTAGCGAAATTCCGCCGCAGCAATTTAACCTCAATGTTGCGGTCAATGGCGGCGGCAGTGTCTCATTAACGCCCCCCGGTGGTGTTTATGATGCCGGAACAGTGGTGACTTTAACGGCGATCCCCAACACCGGATTTTTATTCTCCGGCTGGGCCGGCCATCTTGATGGCAGCAACAACCCGGTAGCGATTACGATGGATAGTGATAAACAAGTTACGGCGAATTTCATCGAATTTACCGGGCCGCAATACACCATCACTACAAATGTATTTGGCAGCGGGAGTGTTGTATTAGACCCGGCCGGCGGAACCTATCCCGAAGGAACGGTTGTTTCCCTATCTGCGATTCCCGGGCCTGGGTTTCAGTTTTCCGGTTGGGCTGGTAATTTAGGTGGTTTCGAAAACCCGGCACAGGTTACTGTAGACGCCGATAAAGTCATTATGGCCGTTTTTACTCAACTACCGGAAACATTTTTTACCTTGAATGTAAATCGAAGTGGTTCGGGAACTGTGGTACTCGACCCATCGCCGGTAACCGGCACACCGGATAATGGCGAGTTTTTGATCAATACAACCGTCACATTAACAGCGGTTCCCGACAGCGGTTTTCTTTTTGATGGCTGGAGCGGCGACTTGCAAGGTAATTCCAATCCTGTGACCCTATTTATGGATGGCGATAAAACCGTCAACGCCACTTTCATTGAATCGAACACGCAGCAGTTTACGCTGGATGTTGCAGTTGTTGGTTCCGGCAATGTCGTCGCGAATCCCGGCGGCGGTATTTACGATGCCGGAACGGTAGTGACATTAACGGCAACCGCGGCGGAAAATTATTTCTTTGATGGTTGGAGCGGTGATTTAGGTGGCAATTCAAATCCGGTAACCATTACAATGGATGGCGATAAAAACGTTACTGCCACCTTTACCGAACTTATTACAACGCAATACTTTTTAGCCGTGAATATCATCGGCTCAGGAACAGTCTTGTTAAACCCGCCCGGTGGTGTGTATGACGCCGGCGCCACTGTTACGTTAACGGCAGACGCCGGCGAAGGCTTTCTTTTTAACAGTTGGAGCGGTGATTTGAATGGTAATATTAGCCCGACAACCATTACAATGGATTCTGATAAGACGGTCAACGCTAATTTTACAGCCATCAGCGGCGGCGGGCCGGTGGTTTATGAAGGAAGCGTTACCGGCGGTGCAACTGAAATGACGGTTGTCTCCACCAGCGAAAATGTAACGGCGGTCAGCGGTGATCTTTATCTGGCGGCAATCGTTACCAAAAATTTAACCGATGTGCTTTCCGTCGAAGGAATGGGATTAAGCTGGAGCCGCATTAAAAAACAATGCTCAGCGCGCTCCATGACGGGTGTGGATTTGTGGGTGGCAATCGGCAATCCCGCGGGCGATGATATTGTGACAGCTAATTTAGCCAGCAGCCCATCGAATTCGCTGATTGCCGTTAGCCGTTATTCCGGGGTAAATGCAACCTCTCCGATTAGTACAATTCTCTCCGGCAATACCCTGGGAGTTGATGGAGTGTGCAGCGGCGGCACGGATAGCGATAGTTACAACTTTAATTTCACAACGTCGGTGGCTGGCTCATATATTTACAGCGCAATTGCTTTGCGCAATCGCCGCCATACCCCCGGGGCAGATTATGAGGAACGTGCCGAATTTGTTCAAGATGGCGCTTTGGGCGGCGATAAAGCAACGCTTGCAATTCAAGAGCGGACTGTCGATGTTCCCTCTACCGTGACCTTAGATGGCTCTTTCAATAAACCGGTTGATTGGGCGGTTGTTGGGATAGAAATTCGCCCGGGCGGCGCTACCAAAATGGCGTTTTCCCCGGTTGCAAGCGGGATTACCAGGAAACGAAACACTGAATCGCGAGGCAGCAAACAGCAATCGGCAAACAGCAATTTTCGAATAGCGGGCGCGGATACAGCGGCAAACTCACAGCACTTCTTTAAATTTGATGTTCGAGGGCTAAACGGACAAAGCGTTGAATCCGCAGTGCTGCGAGTGTTTATTGAAAACCCTGCGGAAGATGTCATCTCTGTTTATTCTGCCTCAAATTATTATAACGGCTCACGGGTTTCCTGGGAAACTACCGGTTTCGATGCTGAAAATATGTCAGCAGTAAAAGAGCAACCGCTTGCTATTTCTACTTCACCGTCATCGAGCGGCTGGATCGAATTCGATGTTTCCACCGCAATCCGGGGCGATGATCATTATAGCTTTGCAATGTTGCTAAACGGTGGTTCCGCCTTCGCAAATCGGTCACAATATCAACCGCAATTGGTGATTTCCTTGAAAGAGAGTTCGCCAATCAACGCTCGCGGAAGTGCGCTTTCGAGCGAAGCTCCTGCCGAGCAAAACGATGCAAAACTACTGGATCTATCTGGCGCGGATTTGCTTGCAAACCAATCTGCAACAGTACCGGAAACGTTGATCCTGGGATCGAACTATCCCGATCCCTTTAATGGTGAAACCAGCATCCGGTACGCATTACCGGCTTCAGCCAACGTTCGCCTGGAAATTTACAATGTGTTAGGTGAGCGTGTGCGCGTGCTAATAGACGAAACTCAATCCGCCGGATTTAAACAAATTACCTGGGACGGAAAAGATGATAGCGGCATTGGCGTTTCCTCCGGAACCTACTTTATCCAACTTAATGCTGGCGAGCAGCGGTTAACGGGTAAGATGACGTTGCAGAAGTGATTTTCAAAAACAAATACGATCATGAGAAACGGCGAATCTATTGGATTCGCCGTTTCCGTTTAGTCTGGCATTTAGTGCCGGATGTTTTCTCAAAAGGCGAATAAAAATGTCATTTCTAACGGAGTTTGGGTAGTTTTTGCCAAATTGTTACTATAAGCATATCATTACTCCGTGGTTTTAGGGAGTTAAACTCCAGCGGAGGTGACATGGTAAAAAAGCACACGGCAGCAAATATTTCCAGCGGATACTTGAATCCAACAGATAGAAACATTTTTAATCATTCTGTCCTAAAAAACTTATGCAAAATGAATTTTGTAGCGCAAGCTACCACTTACGTGGCACTCCGAATCAAAGAAAAACACGTACACAAATTAAGTGTATAATATCACATGAGGCTAATCGTTTAACAGTATATTCCATTCGAGTTACATAACGATTTGGTCTTCTTAATCTACCAAAATTTCCCGCCTAATTTAACACTCGCCTGATACATAAACGCTACAGGTTATACAGGGAAGTATAATTTCTAATGTGAAGGAGCGCGCGGATGCAGAATCTGATTCGACAAGCCAAAGGGCTGCAATATTTTACCAGAACCAATTTCAAGAAGCACAATGTTTTTATTTTTATAATGTTAACATTATGGGTGTTGCTCAGCATCATTCCATTAGCAGCGCAGACCAAAATCGCCAAGGTTAGCAATCGTGGAGAAACCCCGTCTGTCGAGCGTTCTCGCACTATAAAGACAGCCGGAAATACTACAGAATCAACGCCAATTGAATATGGTTACAAAGATCATTCCTATGGCAATAATGCCACCGACGCTCCCACCGGCGAAAAACCGGAAAGCAAACTCTGGTTTAATGATGGAATCTGGTGGGCAAGCATGTTCGATCCCGGCCCTGAAAAATATTATATCTATCGCTTTGATGCTGCCAGTCAATCTTTCACCAGCACCGGAACGGAAATTGACGATCGCGGCGGCTCTAAAGCGGATGCACTTTGGGATGGCAATAAATTGTACATCGCTTCTCATATTTGGAGCGACCGGAGCGGAAATGGCAACGAAGCAAATTCATCGCGCTTATACCGTTATAGCTATAACCCTGGTACCAAACAATATACACTGGATGCCGGTTTTCCGGTGATTATCAATAGCTCTACCTGCGAATCGCTGGTCATCGAAAAAGACTCTTCCGGCCAATTGTGGATTACCTGGATGCAGAACGGTAAAGTGATGATAAACCGCACTTTGGGAGATGATTTAAGTTGGGGAGACCCTTACCAGCTGCCCTCCCAGCAAAGCAATGGCAAAAGCGATGACCTTTGCTCCATTCAAGCATTTGGCGGAAACAAAGTCGGTATCCTGTGGAGCGATCAAAACGATATGAAACTCTATTTCTCATATCACAATGATAGCAGCGGCGATATGGATTGGGAAACTCGCGAAACCGCTATTAGCGGCAACAATCTTGCGGATGACCATATTAGCTTGAAAATGGGCTGCGACGGCCAGGGAAATGTTTATTCCGTTTCAAAAACAAGCGCCTCTGGCAACGATCCGGGTATTCTATTGGCCAAACGAACGATTTCCGGAAGCTGGTCGAAATCCGAAGTTGCTGCTGACAGTGATAATTGGACTCGTCCCATCCTGGTCGTTGATATCGGCAATGAACTCATATATGTTTTTGCCAAAGGAAAAGTGAGCAGCAAAGATGCTATTTACTATAAAACAACGAGCTTAAATGGCAATCTCTCTTTCGAAGACGGTATCGGAACACCATTTATTAAAGACAATCAATATGTTGATATCAACAACCCGACATCGACAAAACAATGTATTACCAGCGCTTCCGGTTTGTTGATTTTAGCAAGCGATAAATCCGATCATATTTATTTCCATAATTATATCGAAGGCGAAGAAAATAACAGCCCGGCAATTTTCTCATTTTCGCCCTCAGTCGGGCAAGAAGGAACGCCGGTTACGATCAATGGCAGTAATTTTTCCGGTGCAACTTCGGTTAAGTTCAATGGCACATCGGCAGATTTTGATGTGATTTCGAATAATAAAATTGAAACCAGCGTGCCAGCCGGCGCATCAACCGGCCCCATTTCCGTTACAACCGGCGAGGGCACCGGAACCAGCGCCTCCGATTTTACGGTATCCAGCGGCATAACCTACACCTTAACCGTTACCGAAGATGGCAACGGCAGCGTTAGTTTGGATCCCGCCGGTGGTGTGTATGAAGAAGATCAAGATGTTGAATTGACAGCTAATCCGGCAGATGGCTGGGCATTTAGCCATTGGGAAGGGGATTTAATCGGCTCCAACAACCCGGTTATTATTACAATGGATGAAGATAAGCAAATCACCGCGGTTTTCACGGAATTACCGCCGAATCAATATGTTTTAACGACGAATGTTAACGGTAATGGCGCAGTTAATGTAGACCCTGCCGGAGGCATTTATGATGAAGGCACGGAAGTTACCCTGACCGCTGACGCCGATCCCGGTTACTTTTTTATCGGATGGACCGGCGATCTTATCGGAACTGAAAACCCGGTCACCATTACGATGGATGCCAACAAAACCATTACGGCCAACTTTATCGAAGAAGGCTCCGGCGGCGGGCAGGTCGTTTTTCGGGAATCGCAGTCTGGCGGCTCCTCCGGTGCTAATACGCTTTCTACCGCAAATAATGTAACCGCTGTTGCCGGCGATCTTTACATTGCAGCAGTTGCTGCCAAACGGCACACAACGGTTTCCGGCATTACCGGCCTCGGGTTGAGTTGGACGCGCATTGACGTTCAATGCGGTGGTCGAAACCAAACCGGGGTGGATGTTTGGAGAGCAATGGGCGCTCCCAGCGGTGATGGCCCGGTAACCGCAACCCTCGATGGCGCACCAAGTAATGCCTCCATCATCGTTACACGATATTCCGGCGTAGACCCGGTTGCCCCGATTGGCGCAACAGTTTCCGCAAACACAAACGGCGAAAATGGCTCTTGCGACGGCGGTGCGGATGGAAGAGCATATCAATTTAATTTGGTGGCAACAGCCAGCGGCAGCGTTGTTTATGCTGCGGCAGCCCGGCGGCATCGCCCGCATAATCCCGGCGAAGGGTTTACCGAGCGGGTTGAATATCAGCAAGGCAGCGGCGGCAGCGCGGCAGGACTTGCAGTGCAAGATAAAAATATTGTGATTCCCGGCCCGGTTAACGTTAGCGGTTCTTTTGGCGGTAGTGTCGATTGGGCGGTTGCTAGCTTCGAGATTCGCCCCGGCGGCGATGGTGGCGGAACACAGCAATATCTCTTAACTGTGAATACAGTCGGCTCCGGTAATGTGCTTTTTGATCCCCCGACCAATGGTTCCGGCGGTTTGTATGATGAAGGCACCATCGTAGAGCTAACGGCCAATCCCGATGCCGGCTGGGAATTTAGCCATTGGGAAGGTGATCTGGGCGGCTCGGAAAACCCGGAATCCGTCACAATGGATGGTAACAAAACCGTTACAGCAGTTTTTACGGAATTACCGGCTGATCAATTTAGCTTAACTATCGACTTCGTTGGTTTGGGAACTGTTGAATTGGATCCTGCGCCAATCGGCAAAACGTTCGGTGGTGTATATGATGCCGGAACGGAAGTTGCTATTACGCCGGTACCAGCAGATGGCTGGACATTTACAAGCTGGGGCGGCGATGCAAGCGGATCGGATACACCGTTAACTATTACAATGGATTCCAATAAAAATATTACAGTATTTTTTGCTGAAATTGGCGGCAATAGTGGCGAAGTTGTTTATGAAGAAACGCAAACCGGTGGTTCATCCGGCGCCTTAAATGTCAGCACAGCAACACCGGTTACGATGTTGCCAGGGAATTTTTACATTGCCGCGATTTCAACAAAACGGCAAACGGAAGTCACTGCCGTTTCCGGCCTCGGGTTAAATTGGACAGAAGTTAAATCGCAATGCAGCGGTCGCACCCAAACCGGCGTTTCAGTTTGGGTAGGAGAAGGCACGCCATCCGGCGATGGAATTGTTACTGCAATGCTGGCAACTGAGCCGCAAAATGCGATTATCGCGGTATCACGATACTCCGGTGTTGATCTTAGCAACCCGATTGGCACTGTCGGTTCCGGAAATACCAATGGTGCAAACGGAGCTTGTTCCGGCGGCACGGATAATGGTGGATATTCTTCTTCAATGACTATAACCTCAAACGGTGCAATGTTTTATGCTGCAATCGCCAGACGGCATAAAGAACATACCCCCAGCAGCGAATTTACCGAACGAATCGATCAAGGCCAGGGAGATGGCGGCAGCGTTGCCGGAATTGTGGTTCAGGATCAATCAATTACAACCGCAGCATCTGTTCCCATTAGCGGCAGCTTTCGCGGAAAAGTTGATTGGGCGATTGTAGGATTGGAAATCCGTCCTGCGAGTGCTGCAATTGCAAGTGCAGCTGACCAGGAATACGAGATTATAAGAGTATCCGGCCTTTCCGAGCGCGCGCTTACAACCGCTATGCCGCAAGCGTTTTCACTCAGCCCCAATTATCCCAATCCGTTTAACGGGGAAACGACGATTGAATACGCTTTGCCCCAATCAGCATTTGTTCGATTAACAATCTACAACGTTTTAGGCCAGCAGGTACGAGTATTGGCGAATGAAGCGCAAGAAGCCGGTTACCAAACCCTCACCTGGAATGGTAAAAATGATTTCGGCGTCGAAGTTGCATCCGGTGTTTATTTACTAAGATTTTCCGCCGGAGAAAACACCTTTGTTCGCCGAATGATCTATCAAAAATAGCCAATTGATAATCTTCAATTATCAATAAAAGCGCCTCCTCCCGGGTAGGGCAACCTACCCATCTTTAAAGCCCTAACAACCCTTATACCTCTAAGTCCCGATCCCGTCCTGGGGTTGGGGCTTTTTATAATCCCATAATTCCGTCAAAAGCGTGACGGAATTATATATTTATAAACTCTTGGATTGATGTTACGCGATATTACTCTCGAGGCGATAATCACGCTTTTTCACAAAAAACATCGTAGGTGTTAAATTATTGTAGAACCGGTAATCTCCATCGGGGCATATCCTTGTAGAGGATACATAAAATAGGCTATTGAAAAGAATTTGAACTATTGGTATGTTCTTCTGGTTAAAACCAAAAAACGAGGTGGAGATGAAAGACCGGCTGTTTTTAGCGATTTTTTCTTATTTTATGGTGATAAATATAGGAACCGGTTATTCGCAGGAGGGCGATATGGCTGTGCCGGAATGGGCAAAAGAAGCTGTATGGTATCAAATTTTCCCGGACCGGTTTGAAAACGGAGACCCGAATAATGACCCGAAGCCAATGGATTTAAAAGGCGGCTGGCCGCATTTTATCCCGGAAAATTGGCAAATTTCTCCCTGGACTTCCGATTGGTTCAAACTGCAACCCTGGGAGGAAGGGATTGAATGGCATCGTTATTTCGATTGGGCGCAGCCCGGTAAACCGAATTTTGGCGCTACTGCTGGTTTGCGCCGTTATGGGGGGGATTTGCAAGGCGTAATAGATCGTTTGGATTATTTGCAAGAGCTGGGAATAACGGCACTCTATTTTAACCCGCTGTTTGAATCTCCTTCGAACCACAAATATGATGCAACGATGTATCATCATATCGATAACAATTTTGGGCCAAATCCGGCAAAAGATCGGGAAATTTGGGCGGAAGAAAACCCGGCTGATCCGCAAACCTGGCAATGGACGACTACCGACTTGCTGTTTTTGGATTTGGTTCGGGAATGCCATCGTCGTGGAATACGCGTTATCATCGATTGCGTATTTAACCACACCGGAAATACATTTTGGGCCTTTCAGGATGTAGTCGAAAATCAGCAAAATTCCGTTTACAAAGATTGGTATACCATTAAAAGTTGGGACGACCCCGCCACCCCGAAAAATGAATTTGATTACGAAGGCTGGTTTGGCGTTAAAGAATTGCCGGAGGTTCGGGAAGACGATCGTGGGTTTGTTAGCGGGCCAAAAGCACATTTCCATGCCATTGTCAAACGCTGGATGGACCCAAATGGCGATGGCGATCCCTCCGACGGCATCGATGGCTGGCGATTGGATGTATCCGAAAAAGTAAACATTTTGTTTTGGGAAGAGATGCGAAAATGGGTGCGAGAGATAAATCCTGATGCTTATATCTCCGGAGAATTATGGTGGGAAGATTGGACTAAAAATAAAATGTTCAACGCCGCTCCCTGGTTCGAAGGCGCTTTTGATGCGGTGATGAATTATCGATTTGCACGGGCGGTTAAAAAATTTGTAGCTGATCAAAAAACACAAATTTCACCACAGGTATTTGTCGACAGCTTGCAGGCTATTTATAATGATTATCACTGGGATAACGTCCTCGTTTGCCAAAATTTGTTAGGCAGCCACGATGTCGATAGAATTGCTTCCCAAATTGTCAATCCAGATCGCTGGTACGATCACGATGCATTCCCTTCGGAAAATAACAATTTTAGCGCTCGCAAACCGACTGAATTGGAA
>CAXHHS010000202.1:0-9449 GCA_964015645.1 uncultured bacterium | reverse complement strand
GACGCGATGGAAATGATCAAAGCAGGCGCAACCCGCATCGGCGCCAGCGCCAGCGTGCAGATTGTTAAGGGAGAAGCGAATGTTACGGAGTCGTACTAAATCAAGGAATGATGCATTATGGCTATAAAGAAAATTAAAATATCGAATTTCAAAAGTTTTAACGACATGGAAGTCGAGCTTGGTAATTTTAATGTATTGGTTGGGGCAAATGCTTCCGGGAAATCTAATTTTATTCAGATTTTTAAGTTTTTGAGGGATATTGTAAATCATGGATTAGAAAATGCGATTTCCTTACAGGGAAACGGTAAATATCTTCAAAATACAACTATTGAATCTTCGAAAGAACTCTCTCTGAAAATCGAAATGGAATTAGAAGAAGAAAGTTATAATCAGTTTATCAAAATTCGAACGAAACAAATTGAGTATGAATTGTCTATTCGATTTAATAAAAAAGGTGGATACAAAATAACGAGAGAATGCTCAATTCTCAGATGTGATTTTATCGAATTGGAAGAGAACAATCAAAGTAAGTTTTTTCTAAAGGATAAAAAGTTAATTGGTAGTGGTGAGATAATTGTTAATGTGTTAAATGAAACATTTGACTTAGAATTCGAACTTCCAAAGGAACTTAAAAAAGAAGATGTTTCAAATGCCTTGTTTTATCAATCTGATGAATCGCCTCGTCAAAAAACCCTTTTGGAAGATTCGCCCTTTCAACTGTTTCATTACATTCCAAGGCGTTTGAGTGAATTTTTGATTTATGATTTTAATTCCAAGACGTTAAAAAGCCCTGCCACTATTTTCGGTAAAAAAGATTTTGAAGAAGATGGTAGTAATATTGCTTTAGTGCTAAAAAATATTATAGAAAATAAACGCCTAAAAAGGCAGTTTTTGAATATCCTTCAGGATTTATTGCCATTTGTTAGTAATATAAAGACGTCTGATTTAGCCGATAATTCTTTACATTTTGACCTTAAGGAAACTTTTTCAAAAGAACAGTTTTTACCGGCCTCTTTTTTATCTGATGGAACTGTTTCTGCAACGGCGTTGGTTATTGCTTTATTTTTTGATGAAAGATTATTACGATATGATCCGGTAATTATTTTTGAAGAGCCTGAAAAACATATTCACCCTTCTATCATATCAAAAATGATGCAAATGTTTAAAGAAGCTTCCGAACAAAAACAAATAATCTTTACCACGCACAATCCGGAAATTGTTAAACATACAAATCTCGAAAATCTTTTATTTATTTCACGGGATGAAGAAGGGTTTTCAACAATGACCCGACCAGCAGAAAAAGATGAGGTGAAAACCTTTTTAGAACACGAAATTGGCATCGAAGATCTTTTTACACAGGATTTACTGGGAGTGTAATTTTGCAAAGTAAGTTACTGTTTATTATGGTGGAAGGCCCGGATGATAAAAACTTTTTTACTAAAATCGTGCAGCCAAAACTAATGAATTTTTATAGCTCGATAAAATTCATCGAATATTCAGGTTGGAAATTTAAGAAAAGGCGACAGTTCATTAAGGCGATTCAAGCAATGACCGCAGCCTATTTATATGTTTCGGATAATGATCAATCGCCTTGCATTTCAGACAGGAAACAAAAAGTAACAGAAAAAATCGAAAATTTGGAAAAAGACCGAATTCAAATTGTTGTTGAGGAAATCGAAAGCTGGTATTTAGCCGGCCTGGATGAAGATAAATCTAAACTGCTTCACATTAAATATTTGAAGCGTACGGATAAGGTGACAAAAGAAAGATTCCGTGAGCTTCGCCCAAAAAGATTAACCACCAATATTGAATTTATGGCGGAAATTCTAAAAGCATTTTCCATAGATGTTGCCAAAGAAAAAAATCAATCATTCAAGTATTTTTGTGAAAAACACTTATCATTAGGAGAAACATAGTGGTCGATTTACGCTCTTATGTTATTTTAGACAATTTGCAGCCGCAGCACGCGGCATTTTTGGGCACGATTGCCAAAGGATTTCTACCGCTTGCCGGAATGGCTTCTTTGTGGGTGGAAATTTCTCCCGGCATCGAAATTAACCGCATTACGGATATTGCCCTCAAATCCACCGATGTGACGCCCGGTATACAGATTGTCGAACGCTTGTATGGATTATTAGAAGTACATTCCCATTCTCAAGCCGATGTGCGCCAGGCCGGGCAGGCCATTCTCGATGCCCTGGAAATTAAAGAAGATGACCGGCATAAACCGCGAGTGCTTTCCAGCCAAACCATTCGACGGGTTGATGATCACCAGACGCAGCTGATTAACCGCGTGCGCCACGGAAATATGATCATTCCCGGCGAAACGCTTTATGTGATGGAAGTGCAGCCGGCAGCGTATGCCTCCCTTGCCGCAAACGAGGCGGAAAAAGCTGCCGACATCAATATTTTGGAAGTGCGTGCCTTCGGCAGTTTTGGCCGCGTTTACCTCGGCGGTGAGGAGCGCGATATTGACGTTGCCCGCCCGGCGGCGGAACAGGCGATTGAGAGCCTTACCGGGAAAACGGTGGATAATTAGGCCGCCGTGTAAGCGTCTTGTGGTGATGATTACAGTTTTGTTGTTGTATTCCGGCAATTGAAGATAAATATAAAACAGAAATTTATAACAAGATGATATTGGAAGATGGAATTATTAACAATTAAACAGGCAAGTATTTGGGCAAGCCATTATATAAAAAGGAATGTAACCGACTCAAATATTTCTTACCTGGTACAATATGGAAAAGTAAGAAAGTTTACTGACAATGGCTCTCTTTATGTTTCGAAGGAAGACTTGCTTCATTATTACAATTCACAAGTAGGAAAAACGGAAATTGAGTGGAAAAAGAAATTAGGCGATGATTTAAACTGGGCGTTATCATTTGATAATTATAAAGAGAGTGAGAGAACCAAACATGTACATAGACTTCACCCCTATAAAGGAAAATTCATACCACAACTGGTTGAATACTTTTTAGATGATCATACCGATGACTTTAAAAAAGATGTCTACTTCAATAAAGGTGATATTATTCTTGATCCATTTTGTGGAAGCGGAACAACATTGATTCAATCGAACGAATTAGGAATGCACGCTATCGGAATAGATATTTCCGCTTTTAATGCGCTAATTTCAAATACAAAAATCTATAAGTATGATTTATATGACATCCATGCCGTAGTAAATGATCTTTCAAAAGAACTAAATAAATTTCTTGCTGACAAACATATTCTTGATTTTGACAACTCCCTGCTTAAAGCATTAGCAGATTTCAACGGAAAATATTACCCAACACCAGAGTTTAGATATCGAGTGAACAGAGGCTTAGTGAATGAAAAACAATACGGATATGAGAAAGCAAAAGAATTTCTCCCGGTATTTAATAGACTTATTGAAAAATTCGGGATTGAATTGGATCAATCTAAAAACGAAGGATTCTTAGATAGATGGTTCTTGAAATCTGTTCGGGATGAAATTGATTTTGTTTTTGAACTGGTAAAGCAAATTCAAAATCCTAAAACGAAAATTATTAGTAGCATTATATTAAGTAGAACAATCCGCTCCTGTCGTGCAACAACTCACTCAGATTTAGCTACCCTCATTGATCCGATAAAAACGACTTATTATTGCACAAAACACAAGAAAGTTTGCAAACCTCTTTTTTCTATAAAGAAATGGTGGAACAAATACAGTAAAGATACAATCCAAAGGCTCCATGAGTTTAGCAAATTAAAAACAGAAACATACCAGATTTGTTTGACAGGCGATTCAAGAAATTTGGATTTATTTCCTGAACTCGAGAAGAAAAATAAAGCCTTAGCAGAATTGTCAAGACATCAAAAAATACGAGGAATATTTACAAGTCCCCCTTACGTTGGATTAATCAATTATCACGAACAACATGCGTATGCTTATGATCTATTCGGATTTGAAAGAAAGGATGATAAAGAAATAGGCCCTCTCTTTAAAGGATCAGGGATGGAAGCAAGAATGTCTTATGTAGAAGGAATATCAAGAGTTTTAGTGAACTGCAAAAAATATATGGTCAAAGATTATGATGTTTTTTTGGTAGCAAATGATAAACATAATCTATACCCCACAATTGCAGAAAAGGCAGGAATGAAAATTGTAAATCGTTTTAGGAGACCAGTTCTAAATAGAACGGAAAAAGATAAAGGCGCTTATGCGGAAACTATATTTCATCTGAAAGGCGATAAGAAATAGTATGGCATTACCGAGCACAAAGAAAGAGAAAATAAAACAGGTCCTCCAATCGAGCCTGAGAAACAAGTTCGAGAAATATAATCCGGAAACAAAGTATATGCCATTTCATTACAGACTACTTGGCAAGGATCGAATGGCATTGTTTTCTTTTATACAATCACTGAATACAACCTTTGGTACATCAATCTATGAGCCGGTAGCCATTGCTTTGGCTGAAGAAAGATTTAAGACGGCTACTGCTCAGGCAAAACCTCATAACCTTATCAGTGAAGAAGCGCATCGTCAGATTCAAACAATAATGACAGGATTGATAACCGCGGATACAAATCCAAATAAACCGAATGAAATTGCTCAAATAAGGAAAGTCTGTCACAAAGGGCAAATGAACAAAGTCAAGTTAACGAAAGTTGATATTTGGCTCGAAAGTTACGATGATGAGTTAATCCTGATTGATATGAAAACGGTTAAACCGAATATTGTTGAATTTAAAGGGTTTAAACGAACTCTTTTAGAATGGGTGGCTGCCGAAACAGCTAAAAATCCTGGCATCAACATTAAAACGATAATTGGAATTCCGTATAATCCTTATGAGCCGGAGCCATATAATCGCTGGACGATGAAAGGGATGTTCGATTTGCCGCACGAAGTTTTAGTCGCAGAGGAATTGTGGGAATTTATTGGCGGCGAAGGCACATATCAGGATTTATTAGATTGCTTTGAAATTGTCGGTATAGAGCTAAGGCCGGAAATTGATGAACATTTTGCTAAATTTAACGAACGATAGATTCATCATAATAAACATTTTGTCTATCTATCTTCAAGCAGGCAAACGTGTGTCTCGAAGGACAATATCAAAAATTTTATAATTAAACGAACTTAACACAGGAGGCTCCAAATGGCAGAAGCTTTGGGAATGATCGAAACGCGTAGTTTTGCGGCAGTGGTAGAAGCCGCGGATGCAATGGTAAAAGCGGCAAAAGTGGAATTGGTTAGCTACGAAAAAACCGGCGGCGGTTACATTACCGCCGTCATTCGCGGCGATGTTGCGGCAGTGCGCGCCGCTTGCGAAGCCGGGCAAACCAGCGCTTCCCGCGTGGGAGAAGTCGTTTCTGTCCACATCATTGCCCGCCCGCATTCCAATGTGGATGTTGTAATGCCCCTCGGCAGAGGAGATGAAGCGAAAAAGGCGAGTGGAAAAAAATAAATAGCGAATTTTAATTGAACGCCTTCGTGATACGTGTTGCGTAAAAACACGGAATACGCATCACGCATCACGCACCACGATTCAAAGGAGCAAACATGGTTTTGGCAAAAGTGGTCGGCACCGTTGTTGCGACACGCAAAGAGGCCAGCATGGACGGCTTAAAATTTATGCTGCTGCGCCAGGTAGATTTGGATGGCAAAGATAGCGGCGGGTTTGTTGTCGCGGTAGACGCCGTGGGCTGCGGCAGCGGCGAGATGGTGCTTTACGCCAGCGGCAGTTCCGCTCGCCAAACAACGATGACCGACAAACGTCCCTGCGACGCCGTTATTATGGCAATTGTGGATAATTGGGAAGTGGAAGGAGAGATTCGTTATAAAAAAGGCGAAACGGACTGAAAGCGGCAGCAGGCAGTAGCGATTTTTCCGGGAAATGGAGAATCGGAGAAACGGGGAATCGGAGAGAAAAGATACGTAAAAATAGTAGCAAAGGGACCGTTAGCAGAAAAGATAACCGGAAGCGACAGCTTCCACAATACGCTGAAAGCGTTATATTCCACAGCCCAGGGATCGCCGTTCGGCGAACCCTGGGGTGTAAAATAACCAAATCGATGCACAATAATCCTCAAATTTGAGGAGAATAGAATGAAATTAACCCAAGAACAAATCGACATTATCGCCAAAAAAGTAGCGGCAAACCTGGGACAAAAATTGCCGAGCACTCCGGCCCCTCCGGCCTCATCTTCGGAATCCGGGTTCAATTCTCCTTTCCTGGGTGATGGCGTTTTTAATACCATTGATGAAGCCGTGAACGCCGCGACCACCGCCTTCCAAAAGTTTTCGGAAAAAAGCCTGGATGTTCGTGATAAAATTATCGCCAGCATTCGCCACGACATGTTAGAAAATGCCGAACTGCTCGCCCGCCTTGCCCACGAAGAAACCGGCCTGGGGCGCCTCGATAGTAAAATCGTTAAAAATCAATTAGTTACGAACAAAACACCCGGAACTGAAGACCTCAAATCCATTGCCTGGAGCGGCGATCATGGATTAACGTTAGTGGAGCGTGCCCCGTATGGCGTTATCGCAGCAATTACGCCGACGACCAACCCGACATCAACAATCATTTGCAACACCATTGGAATGGTGGCAGCGGGAAATTCCGTGGTGTTTAACGTGCATCCCAATTCGACAAATGTTTGCTGCCTCAATATCCAATTGATCAACAAAGCCATTGTCAACGCTGGCGGGCCGCCGAATTTGGTTACCGGAATCGCCAAACCGACCATTGAATCCGCACAGCAGCTAATGACGCATAAAGGCGTTCGCTTGTTAGTGGTAACCGGCGGGCCGGGGGTGGTAAAAGCAGCGATGGCCAGCGGTAAACGCGCTATTTGCGCCGGGCCGGGAAATCCGCCGGTCGTGGTGGATGAAACCGCCGACATCCAAAAAGCAGCGGCAGATATTGTCTTCGGCGCTTCCCTCGATAACAACATTATCTGCACCGATGAAAAGGAAGTATTTGTGGTCGATTCCGTTGCCGATGAATTACTGCGCGCAATGCAGGTCAATAAAACGTTTTTGCTCAACCAATCGCAATTGCAGCAAATCGAAAAGGTGATTTTTACTGACATGCGCGGCCCGAGAAAACCGGGCGTAATCAACAAAAAGTTTATCGGCAAAAGCGCCAATGTTATTTTGGAACAAATTGGCGTCAATGTCGATAACAGCGTTCGGCTGGTGGTGGCGGATGTGGATGTCGATCATCCTCTAATTTGGACAGAACAGATGATGCCCGTTTTGCCTGTCGCCCGCGTGCGCAACGCCGATGAAGGCATCGATCTCTCCGTAAAAGCGGAACACGGTTTCCGCCACACCGCCAGCATGCACTCCAAAAACATCGAGAAGCTCAGCAAAATGGCACGGGCGATGAATTGCAGCATCTTCGTCAAAAACGGCCCCAATGCCGCCGGTCTCGGCTACGGCGGCGAAGGCTATTGCTCCTTTTCCATCGCCAGCCCCACCGGGGAAGGCTTAACCGGGCCGCACAGCTTTACCCGTGTGCGACGCTGTACGCTGGTGGATTATTTTCGGATTGTTTAGCTGGGCAATTGTTTTATTTTGCATTCAGGTGTTTTTTTCTTTATCATGCACAAAAAGTGTCTTAGACAAAAACTGTGAGGGAAAAATGGAAACCGTTGAAGCAATTTATGAAAACGGAACCGTAAAATTCTTAGATAAAAATCTTCCTAAAAAGAGATTTAAGATACATGTGACTTTTGTGGAAGAACTGAAACTCGAGCCTCAAGAGAAAATGTCCGGGGAAGAATTTGTTAAGAAGTGGGCTGGCTTTCTTAAAGGTGCTGATATTAAAGATTATAAAGAAGAAAGAATTAAGTATCTTCAGGAAAAATATAAATGAGAGTCCTCCTGGACACGAATGTTATTTTGGATTTAGCCTTGGGGCGAGCTCCATTCTTTGATGATGCAAAACAAATTATAAAATCCAGCAGCCCAAACCTTTATAGTGCATACGTTACGTCAGCATCCGTAACGGACATCCATTATATTGCCTCCAAAACAATAGGCAAGACCAAAAGCTTGGTTTTTCTCAAAGACTTAGTGAAAACAGTAGACTTTTGTGATAGCGACAAACAAATTATTTACAATGCCCTACATTCCGAATTTAAAGATTTTGAAGATGCTGTTCAATATTTTTCTGCGTTAAAAGCCCAAATAGATATTATTGTCACTCGCAATGAAAAAGATTTCAAATTAGCCAAAAAGATTGAAGTGCTGAATCCCAAACAATTTGTAGAAAAATACCTCCAAATCAACGAAGAACAATCTGATCAATGAAACGCTACCCCGCAATTGCCCTACTGGAACTTTCCAACATCGCCGCCGGCATTAAAACCGCGGATGCAATGGTAAAAAAATCCCCCATTGCGCTGCTAAAAACCGGCACTGTCAGCCAGGGGAAATACCTCGTTTTGGTTGGCGGAACGGTAGCGTCTGTGGATGAAGCATACCAGGAAGGCTTGCACATTGCCGGGCAGGGTCGCATTGATTCACTGATTTTACCGGATGTTCACCCGCGAGTAGCAGAAGCCGCTTTGGGCAAAGAAGAATCGGCTGCATCAGAATCGCTTGGCATTCTGGAAACGCCCTTTATTGCCACCAATATCGAAGCCGCGGATGCCGCCATTAAAGGCGCGGGCATTCAAATTCTGGAAATGCGATTGGGCGATGGCTACGGCGGAAAAGCCTACACGCTGTTTAACGGGCGGATCGAAGCTGTGGAAGTCGCTATCGAAATTGCCTGCGAAATTGTCAATCGCAAAAACCGCTCGGCGGTTACGGAAATTATTCCGATGCTGCACGATGTTATGGCGCAGCAAATAAGCGGCCCGCTTCGCTTCCGCGACTCCGGGCAGATGCACTTAGATGATGGAGAGCAAGATGTTATTGGGTAAAGTCATCGGAACCGTAACCGCAACGATTAAATACGAAGGCATGGAAGGCGTCCCTTTGCTAATCGTTCAACCGCTCGATAAAACTCAAAAACCATCGGGAAACCCACTGGTTGCAGCAGATGCCACTCGCCAGGCCGGTAGCGGCGATTTAATTTATTACGAAGGTGGCCGGGAAGCAGCGCTTGCATTGGATCCCTGGTTCGTTCCGGTCGATCACTCTATTATCGGTATTGTTGATGATGTTAATCTTCTCAAATAGGGGTGCAAAATTTATTTTGCATTAAATTAGAATGATTTTAGCCAAAGTCTGCGGACAAATCTACTCTACCATCAACCACCCGTTTTACGATGGCAAACGCCTGCTGGTGGTCGATAAAATCTCTCCGGAAGGAAAACCAACCGGCAGCTACCTGATCGCTGTCGATTCCGTTGGTGCCGGTTACCATGAAACCGTTCTCATCGTCGATGAAGGCAATTCCGCTCGCCAAATTATTGACGACCCGCTGTCTCTTATACACATCTCCGAGCCCACGAGACTCCATTGCATCGCG
>CAXHHS010000201.1:0-9476 GCA_964015645.1 uncultured bacterium | reverse complement strand
AAGAAGCTCGTCGGCAGCGTCAGATGTGTATAAGAGACAGGATTACGAACGCTTCAATTGGGATGCGCCAATCCTGGTAAGCCCGCATTCTCCTACTCGCTTGTATTTTGCTTCCCAACGGGTCTGGCGATCCGATAATCGCGGCGATAGCTGGGCGGCAATCTCCGGCGATCTTACCCGGGACCAGGAACGGCTTTCCCTGCCGATTATGGGAAAAACCCAGAGCTGGGATTCGCCCTGGGATGTGCTGGCAATGTCGAATTATAATACAATTACCTCATTAGCGGAATCGCCCTTGCAGGAAGGCTTGATTTATGCCGGCACCGATGACGGCCTTATTCAAATAACGGAAGACGGCGGGCAAAACTGGCGAAAAATAGAAGCAGGTACATTACCCGGCGTTCCGGCTACCGCGTTTGTAAACGACATTAAAGCGGATTTGCATGATGCCAATACCGTTTATATCGCTCTCGACAACCACAAATTCGGAGATTTAAACCCTTATTTATTAAAGAGTAATGATCGCGGGAAAAGCTGGCGTTCCATCAAGGGCAATATCCCTGGCCGAACATTGGTTTGGCGAATCGTGCAGGATCATGTTAAGCCAGGCTTGCTGTTTGCCGGCACCGAATTCGGCATCTATTTTACGATAAATGGCGGAACGCGCTGGACAAAGCTCTCTGGCGGCGTACCAACAATTTCGTTTCGTGATCTCGCTATTCAACGCCGGGAAAACGATTTGGTGGGCGCTACCTTTGGCCGCGGCTTTTATGTGCTGGATGATTACAGTGTTTTACGAGAAATTTCCGACACGCAGCTAAGGCAGGAGGCAACACTATTTTCCACCCGCAAAGCCTGGTGGTACATTCCGCGCGCCGCCCTGGGATTTGGTGAAAAAGCCGCACAGGGCGCAGCATTTTATACTGCGCCAAATCCGCCATTTGGTGCGGTTTTTACCTATTACTTAGCCGAAGGGTTAAAAACCAAAAAAGAAATCCGCCAGGAAAAGGAAAAAGAATTGGCTAAACAAAATGCCAATATTGCTTTCCCCGGTTGGGAAGCGGTAGAAGCCGAGCGCCGGCAAAAACCGCCTAAAATTTGGCTAAGCATTACAGATAGCGAAGGCAACGTGGTTCGCCGTATCGAAGGTCCCGTCAAAAAAGGCTTCCACCGGGTTGCCTGGGATTTACGCTTTCCGGCGACCAGCGCAATTGGCACCCCGGGCGGCTTTTTTGATAATGAGCCGACCGGCGTTATGGCCGCGCCGGGCGAATACAACGTTACGCTTTCCAAAGAGGTTGACGGCGTTATTACCGATTTGTCGGAACCGATGCCGTTTATGGTAGAACGGATGCGTAAAGGCGCATTGGAAGGCGCAGAACCAACGGAAACCGCCACATTCTGGCAAGAGATTGCCAGGTTACAACAGGCGACAACTGCTGCCTCTCTCGCATTGGAAAACACGCTTAAACAGCTCGATAAGCTGCAAACCGCTTTATCCCGCACAACCTCTGCGCCCGGCAACCTGGATGGCGAGTTACATCAGCTAAGAAAAGCCGTTTTAGCATTGGATGAAAAGTTAAACGGAAATCACTCCAAACGGCAAGTCGGCGAAAAGTATAATCCGACAATTGAGGATCGCTTAGGCGTTGCAATTACAGGCACGGCGTTCTCAACCTATGGCCCAACACCAACTCACGAGCGCAGCCTGGAAATCGCCGCCAAACAATTTCGCGAACTAAAAATCGAGCTGGAAAATATTTTAAACGAACAGCTTCCCGCCCTGGAACGAAAATTAAAGGACGCCGGCGCTCCCTGGATTGAAGGGCAGCCGATTCCGGAGTATGAATAAAACATTATAAATTATTCCCCTTGACAAAGGAAAAACAATAATTTACATTTTCGTGTTTTTAGGTATTCCGGTCTGTATAGAATTTCTCTTTCCAGACTAGAATTACCCAAAAGCCAAATTAATTTATTGTTGTTTGTTATATTTTTTAAGGAGTAATGTAATGTCAGATCGAGTAACCGGGGTTGTCAAGTGGTTTAATGAAAAAAAAGGTTTTGGATTTATCTCTAACAACGATGGAGGTGATGATGTATTTGTTCATTATTCTTCCATTCGCGATACCGGCGGGTATCGTACGTTAGCAGAAGGGCAGGAAGTGGAATTTACCATTGGGGAAGGTAAAAAAGGCCCGCAAGCACAAGATGTTGTTGTTCAGTAATGAAACACTCAGTAAATCAAAAAAGGCACTAATAAATATAGTGCCTTTTTTCCAAACTCAAAAGAAAGAGTAGAGTAGACCATACAGGTTTAAAACGAAAAGGCGACGCTCACCAGTGTCGCCTTTTTTGTTAGAAACCGCTTAATGAAAGGCCTTAATAGTGATCTCAAGTTTAGATAATCGTGCAAACCAGTCCTTAGAAAAATATTTGAAAGAAATTAGCGAAGTTCCTTTGTTAACACCGGAAGAGGAGATTTATCTCGCACAGCAAATTAAACTCGGCGATCAGCAATCATTACAAAAATTAGTCGAAGCAAATCTTCTTTTTGTCGTAAGTATTGCCAAATTGTATCAAAATAAAGGACTTTCCTTTGGGGATTTAATTAATGAAGGCAACCTGGGACTAATTAAAGCGGCAAAACGCTTTGATGAAACCCGGGGATTCAAATTTATCTCCTACGCTGTTTGGTGGATTCGCCAATCGATATTGCAAGCGCTGGCCGAACAAGCTCGAACCGTTCGCCTGCCCCTAAACCGGGTAAGCACGCTTACCAAAATCGGAAAAGTCTATTCTAAGCTAGAACAAGAGTTTGAACGCGAGCCGAACGCCGGGGAAATTGCCGAACAACTGGATATGACTGATGATGAAGTTACAAATACTCTGAAAGTTTCCCGGCGGAATTTGTCGATGGAAACCCCGTTATCAAGCAGCGAAAGCAGCCGCTTGCTGGATGTAATTGAAAACAACCATGAATCGCCGCCGGATTCCGAATTAATGAAAGAATCCCTGGGAATTGAGATAGAGCGCTTGCTAACAACACTAGCGAAGCGAGAAGCAGATATTGTGCGAATGTATTATGGCCTGGGCTATGAGCGCCCCCTCACGCTGGAAGAAATTGGTGAACGGTTTAATTTGACCCGTGAAAGAATCCGGCAAATTAAAGAAAAAGCGCTTAAACGATTGCGCCATTTTTCTCGCAGCAAATCTTTGCGGATGTTCCTGGGGTGATAAAATTTGTTACAACATCCAACCTTATTAGACCTTTCAAAAGTTGTTGTAGGGTTTGCTTGAAAACCGGCCATACTTCGACTCCGCTCAGCATGACTCCGAGCTGTCACCCTGAGCGGAGCCGAGGGGGACAAACCCTACAGACAATGAAATGCTCTACTTAGATTAACCGTTCCTTCAACGCTTTTGCAACCACATCAATTTGAGAATGCACCTGTAATTTTGCGTAGATGTTTTTGAGGTGCGTATCCACCGTAAAAAGACTGATGCAGAGATGATCGGCGATGTGCTTTTTACTCATTCCGTTAACGAGAAGCTGCAAAATTTCTTTTTCCCGGCGGGGAAGGCCGTATTCTTTTTTCGGTTGAGAATATCGGGAAAACATTTTTAGTACTTTGGCGGCGATATGCGGCGTCATTGCAGCGCCGCCGCCCATTACATCACCGATGTAAGTGCATATTTTTTCTGAAGATGCAGACTTCAGTAAATACCCGGATGCACCCTGGCAGACGGCATTGAAAATGTTGTCATCATCATCAAAAATCGTTAGCATGATAATGCGGGAAGCGGGCGAAAACTGTTTAAAATAAGCGATGCCTTCAATGCCGCTCATGCCCGGCAAATCGATATCCAGCAGCAAAACTTCCGGAACCGTATCGTTTTTAATCGCTTGAATCGCTTCCTCGCAGGATTCGTAAGCGTGCTGGCATCTCAGCCCTTCGCACTCATTGATCAACTCCTGTATCGACTCGCGAAAAATCTCATCATCTTCCACGATCATCACGTTGATTTCGACGGGATTGTGTTCACTCTTATTTCTCATATCTTTTGCAAGATAATACCTTCTCCAGAAAAACACTATACCGTAATTAAGGTATTTTTCATATTACAAAATTTGCAATATTACCTATTGTCAAATATATTCAGAATAGATATATTTTCACTTCTAAAATCCGATAAAATCCGAACTGCTGAGAATTTCCTGATATTTCTAAACTCATCATAATATGAGTGGTTAAGAATACTTTTCGCAACTTACCTGAAATTAAATTAAGGAGATATTTATGAATTATATGCGAGAAATGACCATCGGGGATATTTTAAAATCAAGCTTCGGCATATATTTTAAACACTTTGGCACATTGTTTTCAATTAGTTTTGCCAGCTTGCTTATTATCATATTTTCTGTTGGGATCGTGTTTCTGTTATTTTTGGCACCATCGATTGCTTTTCCGAGTTCGGATGCCGCTCAAGTATTAGCAGTTATAGGGGTCATTATAGCTTATTTTTTATACCTTTTTGGCCTAAGTTTATTACCGGCTGCTTCAACTGTAGCAATTTCTGAGATTACATTAGGGAACAAACCCAGTTTTACTCGCGCTTACAAAAGGGTGTTCGGAGCTTTATTAGGAAAACTTTTTGCAACAAGCCTTTTATATTCCCTTATTCTTATTGTAGGTCTAATTTTACTTATTATACCCGGTATTTATTTCATGATAAAGTATATCTTAGCTACAACGGTTGTGGTTTTGGAAAACATTTGGGGCAGGGATGCTTTGAAAAGAGGTGGTGAATTGGTAAAAGGGTACTATGGACGAGTTTTCGGGGTTTATTTTTTATTTTTTGGCGCTCTAATTATAGTATATATGATGATTTATCTTATCAGTATCATAACCGCAGGAGAAGCAGCAGGTATGTTTATTTATTTTATTTTTATTTTTATAATATTACCAGTTGGAGTTATACCTATTGTATTAATGTATTACGATTTAAGAGTTCGTAAGGAAGGATATGATACAGCTGCTTTAGCAGAAGATTTGCAGCATTAATATATTTAAAATATTGAGGAGTTAAAAATGCAGATGGATTTTAATACTATTGCCATTATCGTGTTAGGTGTTGTAATTCTTGGCGGTTTGGCACTATGGCTGGGACGTGGATTAAAAATCCGCAAAGATAAAGATGGATTTTCGCTGGAGACAGAAGCAACCCAAATAGAGGGGAGGAGTAAAAGCGACCAAAATATCAGTGTTGGCAAAGATCTGGAAATTGAAGGAAGCACTGCTGGTGATGTCGCTGGAATAAAGGGGGATACAGACTCCGATCAAGATATTGATGTGTTAAGCGGTGGGAAAGTGAAAGATTCTAACCTTGGTGATATAGTGGGAATCAAAAAAGAAAATGATTCTTCAAAGGAGAAGAAGTGACAACAGCACTGGAGAGGCGTTTAGCAGAATTCGTTGACCGTATCGACGAAATAGCTACTTTCTGCAATATTCTTGATACTGGTGATCCTCCTATTATGGCTGTGTGGGGCGGCGGCGGGGTGGGGAAATCGTCCCTGCTTGCCCGAATCGTTCATGAGTCCTCCATACGGGAATTATGTAAAGCGGAAGTAGTCTGGACAGATACTCGCAATCATGATTACCTGGCTATTATGCGAAAAATGAGAGATGATATAGGGGCAAAATATTTCAATGCATTTACCGATCTGGTAAATTATTTTACAGTTCCGCAATATGAATTAACGGTTAAAGTTGAAGGGGCCATTAAGGTCGCTGAGAACGCTATAATCGAAGGATCGAAAACTGGCGATATTGCTGGTGTGATTATAAAAGACCTTATGATCCCGGAACCGCGTAAAGATATGGATATACCGGAAGATGAAAAATTAGCTCGTTTGACAGACAGCTTTATATCCAATTTTGCTGTGGCTTTGCAAGAAGTTGCTGCCGAAAAACCGTTAATTGTTTTTTTTGATGCGATTGAAAAAATGACCGACGACACGCGCAATTGGGTCTGGGGAGAATTATTGGGTGCTGTTCGGGATAACCGACTGCCAAACACCCGGTTTGTGCTGTGCGGCCGGGAAGAGCCGCCCGAAGATTTGGACAGAGATCTCAGGCTGCTGATCGAAGAAGCAGAATTAAACCCTCTAGAACATGAGCATATTGTCGAATACCTGGAAAAGCGCGGTATCGAAGAAGACAGCCGTGATGCCCTAGCAATGATGCTGTTAGCGAACACCGAAGGGAACCCATTGCAGATCGCAAACAATGTGGACGCTTTTTTAAAATTAAAAAAGAAAAAAGGTCGTTAAGGTGGACGATCTCCTTAGAGAATTTCAGAGTCTCCTAAATCAATCTTCCGGGAAAGGATTAGCTGGTAGTATCGATATATTGCTTACGCAAATGGATATTGAAGCTGCCCAATATCTTAAACTTTGTGCAATTCCCCACCAATTTGATCCAACCGTTATTCAAGCGCTGGTACCGGAATTAAACGAAGCGCATTCGAAGTCATTTTATAACGAGTTTGAAAACCTTTCAATCACACTTTCCCTTAAAAAGGAATCTGCGTTTCATGATGAAGCAAGGCTTCATTTATTTAATCAATGGTTGATGCCGGATAAGAAGCAGGAATTTCGTGAGGCAAGCCAAAACCTGGTAGAGTATTATGAGAAACGTGCAGCTGGTGTCGAAGGAATAGAACAAGAGAATATGAAGCGTAACCGTATGTTCCATTTGCTGGGCGTAAACCAACACCATGGATTTGGCGAGTTTAAACAATTGTTTCAAGAAATGTGGCATCAATATCGCCTTAGTGAATGCAAGACACTTATTAATCTGGTGCATGAATACGATAAAGTCCTCGAGGAAACCAATCAATTGTGGCTTATATATTATGAAGGTATGCTAGCTTCTGACTTGCGCCAATGGCCTCGCACCGAAAGTTTGTTTCATCGAATTTTGAATTATTCTGAATTACCAGTTGAGTTGAATATAAAAACTTTAAATCGTCTCGGTATTGCTTTTGCGAAACAGCGAAAAAACCAGGCGGCAATCGAAAAGTTTCAAAAGGCTCTTGAATTAGCGCAATCATCGCCGGAGAATGTAGAACTGATAGATAATATCATGCATGATCTTGGGAGCGTATATAGAGATAGCGGCGAATTGAAGAAAGCTGAAAAGTTTTTGACAATGGGTCTTGAGTTGGCCACAAAAGAAAATGATCTTGCTACTATGGCTCTTATTTACAATGGTTTTGGAAGACTTCAGCGAAAACTTGGTAATTCTCATGAGGCGATTAGGATGTTTCAGGAGAGTCTTCACTGTCTTAATGAGAACAAAGATCTATTCCGCCCTGCACAGGTTTACAATAACCTTGGTATGACCTTCGCGGATATTCGCGAATGGGAAAAAAGTAAAGAGGTTCTTCAAAACAGCCTGGAAATTAAACGAAAAGCTGGTGATACACGTGGTCAGGCGATGGCATTAAGCAATTTGGTCAGGGTTTATCGAAATTTAGACAAACCTGATGAAGCTGTAAAGGTTTCTCTCCAAGCTGTAGGGTTATTCGAGCAAATGAAAGATAAATATCACGTTGCGCTCGTGAAGCGTAACCTGGGGAAATTATACCGAAGTATGAACAATTATGATTTGGCGAAGCAGTATTTAAAAGAAGCAATTGAGCTTTTTGAACAATCTAAAGAAACCCGTGAGGTTCAAGCTACTCAAATAGACTTTAGTTCTGTTACTAAACAACAGAAAAAAGCTGAAAAGCGGGGTGTTCCATGGTGGATATGGTTAATATTGATTGTAATTATTGTGTTATTAGTTTTACTATTTACCGGCTAAATATCATTATAATGAATTGAACAAAAAAATGAGAATTCCGATCAAATCCTCGCCTGGTAGGTATAAAGCTGGTAATACCGCCCTTCTTTTTTAATCAACTCATCATGATTTCCGCGTTCGGCAATTTGGCCATCTTCGATCACTAAAATCTGGTCTGCCTGGCGGATGGTGCTAAGACGGTGGGCGATGACAAACGTGGTGCGGCCTTTCATCAATTCGGCGAGACTCTGCTGAATGAAAAGCTCGCTTTCGGTATCGAGATTGGAAGTGGCTTCGTCGAGAATGAGGATTTTGGGGTTGGCCAACAGCGCACGGGCAATGGCAATACGCTGGCGCTGGCCGCCGGAGAGTTTTACACCACGTTCGCCGATGAGGGTGTCTAGGTCGTCGTCAAAGCGGTCGGTAAATTCTTTTACGTGGGCGGCGCTAACGGCTTGCTCTAATTCTGCTTCTGTGGCATCGAGCCGGGCAAACATAATGTTTTCGCGAATAGTACCTTCGAAGAGAAAATCATCCTGCAAAACCACCCCAAGCCGGGAACGATAGCTGTCGAGTTTAATGGTCGCTAAATCGTTTCCATCAATAGTAACGGCGCCGCTTTCCGGTTTTAAAAAAGAGGCTGCTAGCCCGGCAATCGTAGTTTTACCGGAGCCGGAACTGCCCACCAATGCGATAACAGAGCCGGCCGGGGCGTCGAAGCTAATGTTTTTAACGACATCATTGCCTGCTTCATAAGCGAAGGAAACATCTTTAAAAGAAATATCCCCTTTGATTTCCGCGAGCGTGTGAACTCGTTCCGGTTCGCGGCCTTCCGGATCCATATTTAATAACTCCTCGGTGCGATCCAGGCCGGCAAACGCTTCGGTAATTTGGCTGCCGATGTTGCTCATCTGCACAATCGGGGCAATCAAGAAGCCGAGGTAAAGCGTAAAAGCGAAAAAATCGCCCACGGTCATTTGGTTCTCCAGGATTAACAACCCGCCGCTGCCCATAATTATCACGCTGGCGATGCCCAATAACAAAGTCGCTGCGCTGGTAACCAGGCTGGTGGCGGTCAGCGATTTTTTGACATTTTGAAATACGCGATCCACCCCTTTTGCAAATACGGAGATTTCATGCGATTCGGCATTAAAACCTTTGATCACCCGAATCCCGTTTAGCGATTCGGTTAAGCGGCCGGTGACATCGGCGTAAATTTCGCCGCGCTTGCGAAAAATCGGGCGGATGAAACCGAATGCTTTTAAGGAGATGAGGCCAAATATGGCCATCGGCAGCAGGGCATAAAGTGTCATTTTGGCGTTGATGTTCAGCAGTAGGAAAAATGAGATAATCGAAGTTAAGACACCGCCGAAAAGCTGCACCAACCCGGTACCGACGAGATTGCGCACACCTTCCACATCGGTCATAATCCGCGAGACAAGCGCGCCGGATTTATTATTATCGAAAAAGCGTACCGGAAAATAGATCAGCTGCTTTTGCACCATCGCCCGCAGCAAGGAAATAAGATGCTGTGCCTCCACACTCAACAGGCGAGTAAGCGAAAAGGAGGTTACCGACCTGTCTCTTATACACATCTCCGAGCCCACGAGACTCCATTGCATC
>CAXHHS010000200.1:0-9488 GCA_964015645.1 uncultured bacterium | reverse complement strand
ATATTGAGATCGACGAAAATGTTACAATTGACGGGGAAATTATTTCCAAACAAATCATTAGTTACGGCAAGCGCCGGCTGGTGCTGCGCGTTCACGATGGAACCGGGGTATTGGAAGCGGTTTGGTTTAACCAGGCGGGATTTTTCGAGAAGATTTTCAAAGAGCAAATGACGGTGGCCTTTAGCGGCAAAGTTGCTCGTTACAAAACATGGCAGATGGTGCACCCGGATTTCGACATCATTAGCGATCAGCGCGAGCAGCTTAACACCGGGCAATTGATTCCGCTGTATCCATCGACTCAAGAGCTAAAAAAGGTTGGTTTGAGTAACTATACTTTTCGGCGGATTTTCTCCCAGGCATTGGAGCGCCACGGTAATAATATTCCCGAAACATTACCCGCAAGTTTGATAAAACGATACCGGTTATTCAGCCGCAAAGATGCTTACCGGCAAATGCACTTCCCGGAATCAATTGAGCATCTTCACCAGGTAGAACGCCGCTTTAAGTATGAGGAATTATTCTACTTACAGCTTTTGATAGCGCTGCGAAAACACTTTTATTCTTCCCCGGAAACCGGTATTCCCATGTCGCTGCCGGATACAACGTTTAATGATTTGATAGGCGCTTTACCCTTTGCATTAACCGGTGCGCAAAAACGGGCTTTGCAAGAAATTCGCAGTGATTTGGAAAGCGGTCAGCCAATGAATCGCCTGGTGCAGGGCGATGTCGGTTCCGGGAAAACAGTTGTCGCGTTGTTGGGGATGCAGCTTGCCGTTGCCGGCGGCTACCAGGCGGCGATAATGGCACCAACGGAAATTTTAGCGCAGCAGCACTATAATAATATTCGCAATTTACTCCCGGATAAAAAAATTCGCATCAACCTGCTGATTGGCAGTTTGAAGGCCAGCGAAAAGAAAGTGGTACAGCGGCGAATTGCCGAAGGAGATGTTGAGATTGTGGTGGGAACCCACGCGCTCATTCAAGAGGGCGTGGATTTCAAAAATCTCGGGTTTGTGGTGATCGACGAGCAGCATCGCTTTGGCGTAATGCAGCGGGGAGAGTTGATTGACAAAGGCCAAAAACCTCACGTCCTGGTAATGACAGCCACTCCCATTCCGCGTACGCTTGCGCTAACGATATACGGCGATCTCGATGTTTCCGTTATTGATGAAATGCCGCCCGGTCGCCAGGAAATACGCACTTTTTGGCGAACGGAAGATCGCCTGCCGCTGGTGTATGACTTTTTACGAGAACACTTAAAAAAAGGCGAGCAGGTGTACGTTGTGTATCCGCTGGTGGAAGAATCGGAAAAATTGGATTTGAAAGCGGCGACAGAAACCTATCACTCTTTGCAAAAAGAAGTGTTCCCGGAATTCCAATTGGAACTACTGCATGGCCGGGTAAAAGCCGGGGAAAAAGAACAGATTATGGAGCGTTTTAAAAAAGGTAAAACGCACATGCTAATTTCGACTACGGTGATCGAAGTAGGCGTGGATGTGCCGAATGCGACGATTATGCTAATCGAACATGCTGAGCGGTTTGGCCTTAGCCAGCTTCATCAATTGCGGGGCAGGGTAGGGCGGGGAAAACAGCAGTCGTATTGCATTTTAATAACGCCAGCAAAGCCAAATGATGTTGCCCTGGAACGGATGCAGGTAATGACATCCACCAGCGACGGTTTTGTAATTGCAGAAGAAGACCTTCGCCTGCGTGGCAGCGGCGAATTTTTCGGCACTCGCCAGCACGGTATGCCGGATTTAAAATATGCTAATTTGATAACAGATCAAAAAATTATCCAAACTGCCAGAAAAGACGCCTTTGCAATGGTCGAAAAAGATCCTCATTTGCGAAAATCGGAGCACGCCAATACTCGAACCCATTTTAAACGGCGCTTCGTTGATAAATTCCAATTTCCGAATATTGCTTGATTGATACTCAAGCTGGGAACTCAAAACACAAAACTCGAAACTAAAAACTCCTGATGCTTCTTCATCCCTTCGTTGTCCATTTTACCATCGCCCTGTTAGCCATTGCTGTGGTGTGCGATGGGCTGCATCTCGTTACCCAAAAACCAAAATTTTGGCGATATACCAATTTTCTATTGGTGATTGGCACTTTGGCAGCCATTGCTGCGGTGGTAACCGGCAACCAGGCGCACGATGCTGTCGAAATTGCCCGTGAGATAAAGCCGCTGGTACGAGAACATCGTAATTCCGGTGAATGGACGATGCGGGTTTTTATTTTCCTGACAACTATGCGCTTTATTTTCGCGAAACTAAAGTGGTTCCAAAAACCGCTGAAATGGATTTATTATGCGGTGGCAATCATTGCCTTCGTTTTTATTTTTCGCACCGGGTTGATGGGAAATGAGATCGCCTACATTCACGGCGTCGGCAGCGAGAAAACCGAAAAACCGCTGCTAAAGAAACCATCGTTTGATTAGGAGTGCCGACCTTCAGTTTTGCACTCCTAATGTCAAGTTACCGTGAGAATATCATAAAGAGAAACAGGTGGTTCGGTTATGGAGTTTCCTCCAACCATGTTGCCTACCAGAAAGCCTTCATTCGCTTGAAAATAAAAGGCTCAACAAGTTTGAATTTCACTGGATTGCCTTGATAGGTGCCAGGCTTATATTTAAATTCCTTAAGTGCTGTAATAGCGGATTCGGTAAAATATTCTCCATCGCTTTTTAACACTTGGTAACTTTCTATATTACCGTTATAGTCAACAATCACTTCAATAAAGACCTTACCTTCATAGTTCATTTTTTTATAAACCTGAGGATATTTAGGGATTGTGCGATATTTATATTTCCTTCTTCGGCTATCCAATAACCCTTCAATAACCAGCAACGGACGTATTTGCTCCCCACTTTTTTTAATAGAGGGCAAAGGCTCAAATTGGGTTACCCGTGGATTAATTGTAGTATTTTGGCCCCTTATGGAAAGAATTGAAGAGGGGATAGATTTGGAATTAGAAGCAAGAAAAAAGCTGTTTTCGGTAGATAATGGTGTATTGGTTTGTTGTGCAGGAATCGTATCCAGGGAAATATTTTCTCCGATATTCGGTTGGATTTCTTCTTTGGGGAGATCTTCGGAGGCCCTAACATCGAATTGCTCAATGCTATTTTCTACAGTAATGGGTTTTCTCATTTCCAATCGGTTAGAGTTTTCGGGCTGTTGTTGGCCGACCATTAAGGCTATAGCAGAAATGAGTCTATCCTCGTTCTCGGAATCAAATGGAGCAAGTTTCAACAGTTTTGTATAATAACCAATTGCCGTATCAAACTGGCGTTTTTTATAAGCATCATTTGCTTTTTGTTTGTATTCGTTAATAATCTTTTTTTTTATTTCAAGCGCCGTTGAGTTTGTAGGGTCTTTGGCTAATATTTCAGAAACATATTTCATTGCATTATCATTTTCCGGAATGGTATATCGATTTTCGTTATAAGCCAACCTGGCATTTTCCTCCCATTTTTTTAATCGTTGCTCTTTTGCTGAAAAATTTTCATTTACCTGCTCCTTTGCTGAAAAATTCCTATTTGTATCAATTGGGTCGGTTGAGTTCAATTTTACAATTTTGAACACAATAAAACCAAAAAACAATAGAAGCACGAGGCTTACAAAAGGGATACCCCAATTCATTAATCTGTCCATGCATTAATCTCCTCTCATTGCCGCCTAAAAAGGCGAATTGTTATAACTTAAGACAGCGCGTTTTAGTGATAGTTCGACGAATGTAAAAGCAAAGATTTACAACGCCGAAAAGAAGGCTAAAATCGGATTTAGGATACCTCTCCATTCTAAGTAGATCGTTTCAGAAGTCATTGCAGGATTCTTGAGAATCGGCTATTCTTCGGCCCCACTCAACATGGCTCCAAGCTGCTACCCCGAGCAGACTCGGCACGAAGTGCTCCCTACGGGAAAGGTGGAAAAACCCTACAAATAATTATGAAGTGTTCTACTAAGCAAAAGCTAGTTTGTGTTGATCTGCCAACTAGTAGTGTTGCTTTGTCGTTGGCTAATATGTGTAAGATTTGTGAAAACCCAGCTTTAAACAGTTGCTGGGTAATAAGCGAAAATGATATGACTGTAAGGAAAATAGAATGAATTGGAAGGACTCAAGTGATTAATATCAAAAATATTTTAATCTTTAATTCTACTTAATCGCCTTTGCTTTGTCGCCTTCGGCAACAAAGCTGTCTCCTCCCTTCGACAGACAGGACAAACCTTTGTAGGGAGGAGAATTTATCGACTCTTAAATTCCATTCGTCATCAACTGTATTGCAGCATCAATATCGATATCGGAGGTAATTGAATCCGCTAACTTTTCGTATTCGGTCGCGGATTTGCATTTATATAAGGTGACAGAGCGGTTCCCCTGGCGGGTGGATGGGCTAAAACGAACGTTTGGCCCAACGCTCTGAAAATCTTTCATCGATTCCATCGCTTTAATTAAATTCTCCCGGGTTAGATTTTTACCGCACCGCCGAATGCCTTCAGCAATAAATTCCGCCGTTGCAAATCCGCCTAAATAAAGCCAGCTCCAGCGTTCATCCGGGAAATATTTTTCCTGCGCGGCTTTATACTTTTGCACTGTTGGATGGCTGGAAGTCGGCATTTCAATGTAGTTTGCAAAAATGACGTTTTCCCAAAGCCCTTTGCTAATGGTGTACATCAATTCCATATCGGCTAATGTGAGAGATGACATCCAAACTGGCGAGAATCCTAATTTAGCGGATTCGCCCAAAAGAATGGTGGCCTGTTTGGGCGTTGTAAACAGCAGCACAACTTCCGCTCCGGCGTTTTTCAAACGGAGGGCGTGTGAGCTAAGGTCGCTATCCATTAATTCTACGGAAGCGGTTTCTACCAATTCAAGGTTATGCTGGCGCAGCTCCAATATTGCGCCAGCGAGGCCTCCTTTTCCGTAATCATCATTTTGGTAAAAAATAGCGATTTTCTGTTTCCCAAGTTCGCTAATGGCATATTGGGCTAAAATTGCGCCTTCATCCACATAAGGCGGTTGAATGGCAAATATATTCGAAAGTAATGGGTGTGTAAAATGCGTTGAACCGGTATTCGGCGCAATCCAGGGAACGCTATTTTCGCTAAGATAATCTTTTACCGCCATACCCGGTGCAGTGCCAATACCGCCAGCGAATGCAAATACGCCTGCGCTTTCTACCATTTCCTTAACAACTGCTTTTGTGCGAGCGGGTTGATAAGCATCGTCACGCATCACAAATCGGACGTTTCTCCCGGCGAGACCACCTTCATCGTTTATCATCTTAAAATAACAATCCATTCCTCTAACCACCGCTCCCCAGGGAGCAGCCGGCCCGGTTTGCGGTCCCCAGGAACCGATCACAACCTCCGTATCCGTTACACCCGGCACAGATGACGTTTGTTCGCTGCCACAATCGATCATTAGAATTGCGGATAATATCAATCCAACAATTTTCCATCGTTTCAGTGTTCTCATTGCTGTTTCTCCTTAGCCTGTTTAACGATACATACTTTCTATCAAATCCCGATACGTCTTTTGAATCGCCTTCCGTTTTACTTTCATTGTCGGGGTAACGTCGCCGTCTTCTTCGTATAGCTTTTTTGGTAAAATTGTAAATTTGCGGATATTTTCGACTCGTGCCAGCATTTTGTTTACAGCATCAACTTCTGCCTGGATCAACTGGTTGATCGCAGGATTTTCCGCCAAATCGCCATACGTCGTGAATTGTATTTTGTAATCCCGGGCGTATTTGGTGATATTCTCTTCATCCAGTACAAGCAGTGCTGTCAAAAATTTCCGGCGGTCGCCTATGACAATAGCATCGTTGATATAATGACTAAATTTGAGCTGATTCTCAATATTTTGCGGCGCAATATTTTTACCCCCGGCAGTAATGATAATGTCTTTTTTGCGATCTACAATTTTTAGAAAACCGTCTTTATCAATTTTCCCAATATCGCCGGAATGCAGCCAGCCACCTTGTAAAGCTTTGGTAGTATTTTCCGAATCTTTAAAATATCCGAGAAATATTCCCGGAGATTTTATTAAAATTTCACCATCATCAGCTATTTTTAATTGCAAACCGGGAAGCGGTTTTCCCACACTGCCCAGGCGAAACGATTCATTTGTAGTCGCTGTTGTAACGCCACTGCCTTCGGTTTGGCCGTATCCTTCCACGATATTTAACCCGATCATCCGGAAAAACAGCAGCACATCCGGCGAAATGGGGGCTGCGCCGGAATAAGCAATCCGCATGCGCTCGAAGCCCAACCGTTCTTTTAATTTACGAAAAACTGTGAAATATGCAATTTGGTATAACGCCGACATCGTTGCAGCCGGTTTTAAACCATAAACGATTCGCTGCCGGATATATTTCCGGCCAACTACTTGCGCCAGGTTAAATAGGGTGCGCTTAAGCCAGCTTGCGTCATCCATCTTGATTTTGATAGATGAATAATACTTCTCCCAAATCCGCGGCACAGCGTAACCGACTGTAGGAGAAACTTCTCTCAAGTTTTGAGTTACAGTATCGAGATTCTCAATAAAGTTGACGGTGTAGGCATATTTGATATGAATGAATACGGAAAATAAGCGCTCGAAAATGTGACAGAGCGGTAAAAAGGAGAGCACTTCATCATTTGTATAAACCGGGTTTACCTGCCCCATAACCTCCGCCACCCAGGTTACGTTGCGATGGGTAAGCATTGCCCCTTTCGGCGGTCCGGTAGTGCCGGAAGTGTAAATAAAAACGGAAAGATCTTCTGGCATTACCTTGCCAATGAGTTTCTCGAATTGGCTGGGATTGTTGTTCGTTGTTTCTTTTCCAATTGATGTAAGCTCTTGTAATATCATTACTTGCGAGTCTTGAAAATATCGCAAGACGGTTAAGTCCCATACGATTACTTTTTGCAATAGAGGGAATTGTGGTTTTAGTTGAAACCATTTATCAAGCTGCTCTTCATTTTCTACAAACAGGAATTTTGATTCGGAATGATTGATAACATACTTGCATTGTTCGGCAGAACTCGTGGTATAAATTCCCACCGCCACGCCGCCAACCGCTTGCACCCCCATATCGATAAACACCCATTCCGGGCAATTTTCCCCGATAATCGAGACTCGCTCTCCTTTCTTTAAACCCAGCGACCATAGCGCCATTCCGATATACTGTGCCTGGGTAAAATATTCCTTCCAGGTAATATCTTTCCAAATGCCCAATACCTTTTGGCGGAGGGCAGTGCGATCACTGTATTTTCGAGCTGTGTCAAGAAATAACTTAGGAACTGTGTGGGTTGGTTTAGGCAAGTTTTTTTCCTCGTTCACAAAACTTGAAACTTCGGAAGCGCCTCAATTAATTTTGTTCGGTTTCATTCAAAACCAGCATCCTGGGTAGCCGAACGCATTTTGTTCGGCGTATCGAAGGGGACGGGATATGTTCCTACCGCCCCTTCGATACGCGATTTTAACTACAAAATCGCTACTCAGGATGCTGGTCTATGGGCTTATCACTTACAGCCTTTTAACCCGGGCATTTAGAAAGCCACAATCGAATTTCGAGCATAAGTTCCCAGTTTTCAGTATCACTTTTTACCGCCACCGCTTCTTACGTTTCCAGCGCTGATAACCCTTTGCGGAAGCCTCCGCTCTCTTTCCCAGGTAAAACTCTTGCACATCCGGGTCTTCAAACAACGCTTGGGAATTGCCTGCTAAAACAAATCGCCCGTTTTCCATGATAACGCCGTAATGAGCAATACTTAATGCCATGCGGGCATTTTGCTCCACTAACAAAATCGCCACCCCTTCTGTATTAATCTGTTTAATGATGTCAAATATTTGCTGCACCAGCAATGGCGATAATCCCAGCGATGGTTCATCCATCAACAGCAATTTTGGGCGATTCATCAGGGCGCGGCCAATAGCTAACATTTGCTGCTCTCCGCCGGAAAGTGTTCCGGCGAACTGCTTCTGCCGATCTTTTAGCACCGGGAAATATTGATAAATGCGTTTTATATCTTTTTCCGCATCACGCTGTTTTCGGATAAAACCACCCATTTGTAAATTTTCTCGAACGGTAAGTTCAGCGAAAACTTCCCGGCCTTCCGGGATATATGAAATTCCCAGGCGCACAATATCTTCGGTATCTTTTTTGTCGATCTTTTTTCCATTAAACTCGATAGTGCCTTTATCCGGTTGATCATCCAGCAACCCCATGATGGTTTTCAAAATCGTCGTTTTACCGGCACCGTTGTTACCGAGGATGGTGGTGATGCTACCTTCCTTTATTTCTAAGGAAACACCGGCCACCGCCAACACCAGGTCGTAATAGGTTTCGATGTTGTTGATTTTTAAAAGGGGGTGTTGTTGGGGATTCAACATAATTTCATTTGAAGAAGAATGGGGAAATGTGATACTAACTACTCAACATCTTTTCAGAGGGAGAATGAATTCTCTGTCGCCAATTTAAACTGCTTCTGAAAAAACGTCTAACATTCCGGGGCTGGAGAGATGGCCATACCCGGTTTGGGGATCAAACCGCAAAAATGCAGAAATAGAAGAAGAATTAATTATAGGAAGTAGTTCTCTTTTTTCATTTTTCTCAAGTCTGTTCCACCCATCGAAAAAGATTGAGGGTAATTGAGCCGCTTTTTTATAATTCACCAACGTTAGCTGAACAGGTACGGATTGGGTTTTTGAAATAAATAAAATAATCCCATCTCTTAATTTAATAGATCTCTTTTCGGCCAGGTGAAATTGTTCATTGAATATGATTTCCAGAATATCTCCCTCGGGATCATATTGTATTCGCATTTTCTACCCCTATTTAGTCGGTTATTTCATCTCGCACAAAAGACTCCGTATTTATCACGGATACCAAATTCAACTTAAATAAAAGTGTTTTATTTAGCAATAAATATGTTTTGAATCGTCTTGTCCAAAATCGTTTTCGAATATTTCAAACCATAACTCCAACTTATCCTTTGGTCAATGCAAAATATCATTTTTTATGTATTACCACCTCCATCAACACCCAGAAATTCGGATCAAGCTGAATGGATTGTGGGCGGGATTCCATATCAAATTCAAAGGTATGTTTTGCTTTGGAAATTGGCAACGCTTCGATTTGAGGCGGCAAAATATTCTCGCGATAAATCCCTAATTCAAGCGAAAATTGAAAGTGGTTGCCGTTATTTTGGATTTGCTCAATCGAGACGATTAACTGTTTTTTCTGCGGATCGTAAACCCAATCGCTGCGAATTTTGGGAAACCCCGGCCAATAAAGCCATTGTTGAAAAAACTGCCCCAGGTTTTGGCCGGAAACGGCTTCCATCACCGCTTGAAAATCTCCGGAGGTTGCAATGCTGTCGCGAAATTCCTGGTAATATTGTTTAGCGCCTTTCCAAAAGAGTTCATCACCAATTTTGTAACGAAGCATGTGCAGCTGTCTCTTATACACATCTGACGCTGCCGACGAGCTTCTTGGT
>CAXHHS010000199.1:0-9497 GCA_964015645.1 uncultured bacterium | reverse complement strand
TTCTAAATCGAATACCGGTCCGCGGTTGGTGTAGATAATTGTTTCGCCGATGGGATTTTTATCACCAAAATATTTCCGCGCCATCGATTGGGAAATAATCACCTTATCCGGCTCGGAAAGCGCTGTTTTTGGATCACCCTGCAAAAACGGCAAAGTAAAAATATCCAGCACTGTGGCATCCGCGAAATAGAAGTTGCCTTCGTAAAAGCGTTTTTCCCCGGCGGTGTAGGTTACCAGAATTTCGCTGCGGTAGCGGTAAAAGCGGGCATACGCTTCTAACTCCGGGAATTCTTCCGCCATTTGCTGCGGCCACATCGACGGCGTTCCGGCGAGGTTGGAAATGTTGCCGGTTTCTTCTGCCACCCCGGTTGCCAGGCGAAAAATGCGATCTGCTTTTTCGTTGTGCAGATCGTAGGTCAGTTCATCTTTTACAAAGAGCAAAATTAACAAACAGGTGGCAATACCAATCGCCAGCCCCAGAACATTGATCAGCGAATAGGATTTTTGTTTGAAAAGATTCCGAACCGCGACTTTGAAATAGTTTTTGAACATTGATTGATGCTCCTTTGAAAAGAAATAGATTTATCTGAAATTTAATTGCTCGATTCTTATGATAAACTTATATTAAACTCGAACACAAAAAATGGAGAATTGTATGTTAGCAGTCAAAGGGATATACAAAGACGGTAATATCATTTTAAACGAAAAAGTTGATACCGACAAACCTGTCGAAGTAATCATTACTTTCCTCGATGAAATTGAGTCACCTTCCGAAAAAAAATTGGATATTTCTAACTTCTCTTTTAATAAATCCCGTGAATTATTAAAAAATCTGAAAAGTTCTTTGAGCCAAGAAATTATTGAAGAGCGGCGCTCTGAAATATGATAGTATTTTTAGATACGTCATCCCTTGTAAAATTGTACCAACAAGAATCAGGTTCAGAAGCGATTCAAAATTTAGTTTCTGCGGCTGAAGTTTCTGCAATTTATTTATCCGAATTAGCCAAATTGGAATTCCTTTCAGCACTCTGGAAAAAAGTTCGTTTAAAAGAAATAACTGATGAAATTGCAAAAGCAGTATTTGAGAATTTTCAAAATGACATTGATAAATTTAACTGGATAAAACTGGACTCCGAAATTATTAAGAGCGCTTCAGAGCAGTTAATGAAATACGGCAACACGGGACTGAGAACACTCGATTCTATTCAGTTCGCATCTGCGTTAACTCTGAAATCAAGAACCTGTATTTTCCATACCTCTGATGATTTATTAAAGTCTCTTTTTGAAAAGGAAAAACTTCGTACCTCATAATTTACAAAGCTTTTCCATCCTGCTTCCGTTTCAAATACCGCAAAATCGCCTCCATCGCCGGATCAATATTATTTTTGAAATCATCTGATGTCATCTCCGCAATAATATCCGGGGCAATCCAGGTGCGGTAGTCGTGGGAAAATGTGCGCTGCCAATAGCGATTGGAGGCGCTGATGCGCAGCCCGCTATACGGCAGTGTAAAGATGTTGGTTTCCCCGATAAAATTAGGCCGCGAACCGCTGGGTTCTCCTACAAAAATTGCCGGCGTATGCTGTTCCAAATCCGCGGTAAGGTTCATCGCGGCGGAAAACGTGACCCTGCCAATAATAATCGCGAACAGTTTGCCTTGTTCGTAAATTTTCTCGCAACGGATAAGCTCATACAACAAAGGCCGGTTGAGAAAATTGTTACCGCCCCCATTTCGGCGAATATCAATCACCAACGCTTCGACTTCATTTTCCTCGATAAATTTTCGCAGCCGTTTGGAAAATTGTGCCACGGTTTCCCCGGGCGAATTGCGAATTTGGTTATGTTGAAAATAAACCAATTTGTGCTCCGGCAAATATTCGAACCAGGAAATTTCACCCGGCTTCTTCTGCCAAAGTGGTTTGGGAATGTTCGAATCGTCGTTCATGGAAACCCAGCCTGGCCTGCCGTGGTTGCCAAATTGCAGCGGTATTGTAGAAAATGCGACCTGGTTTTTTTGGCCATCCTTTTCGATTTGCAGCGTAATTTCATTAGCGTTGGGGGATATTCTTAACGCATGTAAAACTTCCGCAGTGCCGAGGTAGCGTGGTGCGCGAGATTTAATGCCCATATCATTATCGCGATGGATTAACGGCGTTACTTTTTCAATCGCGTCCATAATTGGCGTATCACCGATTTTCAACACCTTTGCGCCAACTGCGGATTTATAATCCGGGGCGGCGGAACGGATAAACATGCCATCTTTAAACCAATACATCTGCACCGGAATTTGATGAAAGCCTTGTTTGCCACCGGCCGGCGGCCAAAGACCAGTATGCCCGTCGCCAACCAGGGTAACCAGTTTCATCATTTCAACAATGATTTCGTGATCCTGCATATCGGGAATATTTCGTTGTAGCCGATTGACAGCAGCCTCCCAATCCGGTTTGCTTACCACACCAAAAACATCATAATGTGCTAATTGCATCCGTTGGGAGAGAAATGCCACATCAGCGCGCCATCCTTCTACACGCGGCGTATTTGCAGTGACAATCGGTTGCAGTTTCCGCAGCACATCCGGGTTATTTTTGATGTTCGCCAAATCGGAGTCGGTGTCCAGGCTATTACGCAGCACAAACCCTTTGCGGATAGCTTTTTGCAGCCACTCGACAGCTTCTTCCGGTTTATCTTGCAAAGAGAGGATACAGGCGATATTGTATAGCGATGATGGCTCGGAATGCCCTAATTCAATGGCTTTTTTGAAAGAGACTACCGCCGCATCATAATCCTTTAAATTATACTGCACCCAACCGGCCTGAACCCAAAAGTTGCCGTGATAAGGGTTTTGGGCTAACAAATATTGGTAGGCCTTATTGGCCTCCGCCCAGTTTTCATTGCGGTTAAATTGAGCTGCTTCATCAAATGTATAAATGCTTTCTACATCCGTTTTTTCCTCACCTGGATTTCCCAATAACAAACCGGCTGTGACAGCAGCTAATAGAATAATCGCAATTAAAAAATAACGCATGGTGTTTTTCTCCTTCTATTGCATAGCGCAAAGGGCATGGAGCTGAGAGTAAATTACCTTTATAATTTTATCCAAAACCTCTGATGATTCAATAATCATACCATGATTGTTTTTTATAGATTTAGAGGCAAAATTGCTAAGATAAAGTGTGCGCTGATAAAACAGCATCCGTGCGGAAACGAACATGGAATTTATCACCTTTAAAGTAATGATTTTTCTTGAAAAAAATTCGGCATATCCGTATCTTGAACATATTCCTAAAAAAGCGGAGCATACTTGGACTATAACGGAGGCATTTTATGATCGATCAACCGGCGACCGACCAGTACATTATTTTGGAACAATACAAACTTTATGTTGAAATGACCGACAACAGCAGCAAACGGCGATTGGAAACGAACAAGTTTTACATCAGTATTTTATCGGGGTTATTGGCGATTTTATCGTTCGCCGCAGGCAAAAACCAGCTTAGTGCGGAACTTCAAGCGCCAATTATTTTTGCTATCGCTTTATTGGGAATCGGATTGAACTTTTTATGGCGAACCAACATCCACGCCTACCGGCAACTCAATGCGGCAAAATTTAAAGTCATTAGCGATTTGGAGCATAAACTGCCCTTTGCCTGCTATGATGTAGAATGGGATTATTTAGGCCGGGGAGAAGAAGCGAAAAAGTATAAACCAATTTCCCAGGTAGAACGATATGTTCCCTTTTTCCTGGTAGTTCCTTACCTGCTTTTGTTGGGGTATTCGATTTATTTATTTATTCCTTAAACTGATGTTGGGTTCCAGCCTGCCCCCACGGGGGCTTCGCCAGGTTAGGGAAATACGACATCGACCAGCACCGGAAAATGATCTGACGGATATCGACTGTCAAAGGTATCTGCTAAAGTTTCGTAGTGCAAAACCCTGGTATTCTCAGTCACAAAAATGTAATCGATTGGCCCGTAGGGAGTTTTTGATAAATCGAAACCGGTAAAAGTGCCGTCAGGGCCTTTGTGCCCATTCTCCGATACGTAACGCGCATCTTTCAATCCTATTTGGTTTTCCCCGGATGGTTCCTTTGTGAGCAATTGATAGACTTTCGATTCCGGGGTTACATTAAAATCGCCGGTAACAACAACCGGCTTTTTTTGTGAGATGCGATGAAAATTTTTGAGAAGCAAGCGGGCGCTTTGTAACCGCGCCTCAGTTCCTTGATGGTCAAAATGAGTGTTGAATAAATAGAAAATTTTCCGGGAGGTTTTGTCTAAAAATTTGCCCCAGGTAACCGTTCGGTTTAAAGCGGCATCCCATCCTCTGCTCGGTATTTCCGGCGTCTCGGAGCACCAGAATGTTGAATCTTCCAGGCTTTTCAAGCGGCTTTTAAGATGAAAAATAGCAGTAAATTCGCCCTGTTCTTTTCCATCATTCCTGCCGGCGCCAAACCAGGCATACTCCGGCAATTTCTTCGCGAGATAATCAAGCTGGCTTTTTAGGGCTTCTTGAATTCCAACGACCTCAGCGTTGTAATTCCTGATCATATTGACAACCATATCTTTTCTATTACTCCAGGCATTTTCACCATCTCCGGGGTTGTCATATCGAATATTGAATGTCATCACCCGGAGGTGTGATTGGGATTCATTATTGGGAGAGCTATTGGTTATCGCAATTGAAAATAAGATTGTTGTAGTAAGAAATACCTTTAAATAGCTCATAAGTACCTACATTTAAGATTTTCAATAAAGGAATTCAAATTAGGCGACGTACAATTTCATCTGTAACTGAACATCGCCTCTGCAACCATTTCTGCGTTGCGCGGAGTGGCTGCCTCAAAGCCGTAATAACTGCCGTATTTCAGCCGCAGTCTATCGGTTGCATTCTTCCCTATTGCCTTTAGCCATGCTGGTAGAAAAGCTGTGTGAGCATTGATTTTACTTGCATCTATACCGGTACCCCAGGCAACTTCACCCAGTGCTTTTCCGACTGCCTGTTTGAGATCCGAAAGGAACATACGGTAAAAATCGACATCCGCTTTGGCGCCGATGTTGCCGTGGCCTCCGTTCAGGAACGTCCAATCCAGCTTGGCAAGTTGCTCAAGGTTAGATTCGTAGTACGCAAAGGTCTCCGATCCCGCGAAGCCCCAGAACGGAGGTTGATCGGGGTTAATGTGGTCCGGAAGGTGCGCCACCTTTTCATCGACAAGCAGCCACACTCCATGATCATCGGTATGAGCTGCATGCTCGAAGCCGTGAAACTCAATGGTTAATCCCTCAAACTTAAACGAGCCGTTCGGCCAAGCCACTATTTCAGTAGGTTTGGGGTGTGTGCTTTGCAAAAAGGTCATTTTGTCTGCTGTGGCCTTCGAGGCAATGATACGCGGCGTTATGTCATTTTCAGGGGTATTTTCTATAAACCTCCTTGTATCGCCAATATGGTCAGCATGGTTGTGAGAATATACAATCGCTGTTACCGGAAGTTTAGTGACCTCCGCGATTGCTTTACGAATATACTCACTCCTTCCTTCGAGAACATCAAAGAGCAAGACCCCTTTGCCGCCAACGTAGAACACGGTGCTGTAATACTGGCGCTGGAACCAATATGTGCGTGAGGTTAGGCGCTGTAAAATATAGTCTTGTGTAGTATTTCTTGTAAATAGTTGGTCAATTCTCTCGCCAGTGTGGAGTGTGCGTGTCACTGAGGGTTCAATATAGTGAGCGCCCACTGTTGATGGTGCTTCCAGAATTACGGGTTTTTGTTGGGCAAAGGCCGCGGCACTCAAGAGAAAAGCCACTAGAACTAACGCCACTCGTTGTTGAAACGATTGCTTTATCATAGATTCTGTCCTTTTCTTGTTTGATATTATTTATTTTGATTAACCAATTTTAGAATTTCCCATTACTGTTTTTCCATTGCTCTTTTGGCAAAATATCCTCAATGGTATCCCAATGTTCAACAATCCTCCTCATTTCGATTTTGAACAAGTCATAGAATGCAACATGTTTGCCCAAAAATTGGCCCTCAGACACAGAAAGTACAAAATTCCCTTGCCCTAGTACCATATGATTTTTTGTATAGGTCATTGGTGTACCAGCCTCAGCCATTGCTTGAAGTGCTTTCCCTAATGCATCTAATCCATCCGCTACAGCCGGATTATGCTGATAATATTTCTCTGGAGAAATATATTCTGTAATTTTAGCCGGATTCCCGCCCATTAAAATATCTGCTATAAATCCTTTAACCAAAGTCTTGTTTTCATCTGTTCTGTTTAAATCCGTTGCTTCGGTTGGCCCACCAATCTGGCTTCTGCCCGAAGCGGTCTCTAAAACAGTCTCCTGAAGATTATCCCAATGCTCGACAATTTGTCCGTTTTCAAATCTGAAGATGTCGAATCCGACTTTGGGTCCGAAAAAATTGTACTCGGTATGTGTGAAAACATAATCGCCGTCTTGAAAAGCGCGCACTACTTTTGCTTTTGCACTTCCTTCAGGTAATTGTTTCATTACTTCACCAAATCCCTCTAAGCCATCACCTATCATCAGGTTGTGCTGAATATATTTATTGGGGTTGATATAGCTAACCGGTTTCTGATCTCCGGTTTCTATACTCGTTAATAATGCGACAGCCTTTTCCTTGTTTGATAAATTCATTTTTACCTCCTTTTGAATGTTGTTTGAATTTGGTGAGGTAAAAATACGCCCAGACAGAAAATATATAAAGGTCGATCCTTGCCAAAGAATGGTAAATATCGAACTATAAAATTATTTGGTTAAATTATTCTTAAATTGAGATGGAGATTGATTTGTATGTTTTTTAAAAAATTTCGTAAAATTGGTTGGTTCGTCGAATCCAAATTTATAAGTTAATTCTTTTACCGAAATATTAGAAATTGACAAATTTCTTTTTATCTCTAAAATTAAAAATTTATCGATAAATTCCTTAGCAGTGCTCCCGGTCATCGATTTGCAGATTTCATTTAGATGTTTATAAGAAACATTTATCATCTCGGCATATTCATTTGCATTTCTTGTCACTGTGAAGTGTTTTTCAAGCTGGTTTCTAAATTCACCAAACTTAATAAGCCATTCTGCGTTTTTTTCTGGCGGAATCAGGGTGTGTTTTATTCGTTCTGCTTTTAACAACAACAGTTTCAATAACAAACGAAGAATTTCTTCTTTAGCAAAATTATCAGATAAATTATACTCTCTATATATTTCATTGATAATGTTGTCAAATATATTTTCCTCTGCTTCTTCCGGTTGCATTATAGGTAGGTGAAGGTGATAATTGTATAATCTATACAAAGATAAAACATCGGAGTGAATTAAATTTTTCGATAAAAAAGCTTCTGTAAATAGTATCAAAAAACCATCAATATCAAAACGCACCTCAAACGCATGAACTTGCCCTTTAGAGATAAAAAGAATACTCCCCTCATTGTACTCATAAGGATGGAAATCTATATAATGTATCCCTGCTCCTTTTGTAATAAATAAAATGTGGTAAAACTCTATCCTATGAGGCTTACCAAGTGGATGATTAAGGTTATCTTGTCTTGAAAATAGACTCCTAAGTGTAAATATCTCAAATTCTATTTTAGAGTTGTTTGTTTTTAAGAATGATATTTGAGGTATTTCTTGCATCTTAATCATCTATTAACACATAAAATATACTATGATGAAAATCAACAATTTATTATCGTAATCTTAAAACATCCAACACCCGGCATCGAAATTATTCATAATACGCAGATTTCAAACTATCATAAATATTCACATAATTCCAATAGCGTTCCGCAAACATCTCCCCGGTTTCCACTGCTTGTAAAACAGCGCAGCCCGGCTCGTGGATGTGGGTGCAATCGGCAAACTGGCATTGCGGAGCGTAGCGGTGAACGTCAACAAAATATTGCGCTAAATCCTTTTTGTATATTCCCCAAAATCCCAATTCGCGAATTCCCGGGGTATCGATCACATAGCTGTTTTGGGCTAAGGGGAAAAGTTGTGCCGCTGTCGTGGTGTGCTGGCCTTTTTGGGTGCGGTCGCTAACCGCCGCAACTTTAATATCCAGGTTTGGCTGAATCGCTTTTATCAAGGAGCTTTTGCCAACCCCGGATTGCCCGACCAGCGCAGTCACAGAATTCTGAAAAACGCTTGCCAAATCCGCTATGCCATACCCGGTTAACGCGGAAGTAAAAAACACCGGGTAATCCAGTTTGGTATAGTAATCTTGATAGTCAGCAAAATTCTCTGGCGCAGAAAGGTCGGTTTTATTGATACAGATAACCGGCCGCAACCGATTCTTCTCGGCAATTACCAGGTAGCGGTCTAATAAACCGGATTTAAATTTCGGCCTTTTGGTGGAAAGGATAATCAGAAGCTGGTTGATATTGACGGCAATGATATGTTCTTGATAGGCACGGCTTTCAATCGTGCGGGAAAGCTGGGATTTGCGGGGTAAAATTTCTTCGATCAATCCTTCCGTTTCGGACGTCAGGCTGATCTTAACATCATCGCCGACTTTAACGGCAGCGAACGCCTCGCCCTCGGCAGCGAGCTTCCCCCGGAGGGTACAGCGGATGATTTTGGATTCTAACGCAACATCGTAGGTTTTACGTGTTGCTTTTAATACTTTCCCGATATTTTCATCCGCCGCTCTCATAAATAGTGATTAATAGACAACTCTATAGCGTTTTTTACTGGTCACGCCAGGGTGCAAGGGACAACTTTCCGCCGGGTGGCTGTCGCTTTTAAACACTTCATTGGTTTTTACATTGGGGCAAAAGTTCGTGGCCACCTGCCCACTGTCCAAACAGATATTCAGGGTAATAATGCCGGGTGGCTGAATAAATTTATCCCAGGGAATATCCAGCGTATCATAAACGGTTTTCATGTAGGTGGCCCAAAATGGCAGCGCGGTTTCCGAACCGGTACCTAAACGGCCTAATTTCAACATGTGATCGTCGAGGCCGACCCAAACACCGGCAGTTAATCGCGGCGTAAATCCCATAAACCAGGCATCGCTGTAATCATTGGTGGTACCGGTTTTACCGGCCGCCGGGGCGTTGAATTGCCATTTCCAGCGAGCGGAACCGCCGGTGCCGAAAGTGATCGCATCTTCTAACATGTTGGTTATAATATAGGCGGTGGAACGATTTAGTGCTTCGATTCTGTGTGGCCGGTGTTCCCACAGGAGATTACCATGGCGATCTTCGATTTTCAAAATAGCGACCGGTTCAACCCGTACGCCCTGGTTAGCAAAAACGCTGAAGGCGCTAACCATATCGAGCGGGATAACATCGGAGCTGCCCATTGCCAGGCTGGGATAGGGGCGAATTTCGGTGGAGATTCCCATTCGTTTGGCATAATCCGCGACATTGCGGGGGCCAATTTCCAGGATCAATCGCGAAGCAATCAGGTTTAATGAATTTTTCAACCCTTCTCGTAGCGTGGTTAAACCACCAAAAGTGCGATCAAAATTCTCCGGCGTCC
>CAXHHS010000198.1:0-9588 GCA_964015645.1 uncultured bacterium | reverse complement strand
ATACAGATCCGGGTTGGAAAACCCGGCTTCGGCTTCTGCACTAGCCATCATAAAACTATTGGAAAGGCTTTGGTCGTCGCGCACAATCCGCATGCCTTTTCCGCCACCGCCAGCAACCGCTTTTAAAATTACAGGGAACCCAATTTCCCTGGCAATTTTTAATGCCTCTTCCTCGGAGCGAACCACACCATCGCTACCAGGCACACCGGGTACATTGGCGTCTTTCATAGCGCGCTTGGCCTCTGCTTTATCGCCCATTTTACGAATAACTTCCGCAGAGGGGCCAATAAAGTTTAAGTTGATTGATTCGCACATTTCTGCGAATTCCGCATTTTCTGCTAAAAAACCATAGCCGGGATGAATGGCATCTGCACTGGTAATTTCAGCGGCGGCAATAATTTGAGTTGTGTTTAGATAACTTTTACTTCCTTCGGGAGGGCCAATGCAAACGCTTTCGTCCGCAAAGATTGTATGTGAGGCTGTTTCGTCCTGGGTTGAATAAACCGCTACAGTTTTAACGCCTAATTCCTTGCACGCTCGAATAATTCGCAAGGCAATTTCGCCACGATTAGCAATCAGAATTTTGGAAAACAAGTATCTTCTACCTCCAATCCATTGGTAATTAGATATTCAGGTTGGAATCGAGATTCAATCTTAAGAATCGTTTGGATGGCATCATTTCTCTACTAAAAACAAAACCTGGTTAAACTCAACCGGCTGGCCATTTTCAACTAAGATTTTAGCAATGCGGCCATTAAACTCGGATTCTATTTCGTTCATTAGTTTCATCGCCTCGATGATACAGAGTTTTGCGCCTGCCGTAACCTGATCGCCAACTTCGATGTATGGTGAGGCGTCGGGAGAAGGAGATCGGTAAAATGTACCAACCATTGGTGAGCGAACCTCATGATATTTGTCTGCATCCGTAGTTTCCGGGGCAGTAGAATTTGCATCTGCCGCTACAGGTGCAGCATTGGGAAGTCCCGCTGGCTGTACAACCGGGGCCGGAGCCTGAACAACAACGGGATTCGCGACTCCATTTGCATTCGCAGATGAATTCACGAAACTACTATTTTTGCTAATTCGAATCTTTCTCCCTTCCTCTTCCAGCTCCAATTCGCCGATGTCACTTTTTTCGACAAGTTTGATTAATTGCTTCAATTCTTGGATATCCATTCCTCCTCCGGTAGCTTGAAAGTGAGATTAATAGATCGAAAAATATAAGCGTTTCGGAAAATCTTTGCAACCTTATTTTAGATATAACCCATGTTTTTGAATATAATCTTCCACGGCTGCGGGCACTAAATAGTGAATCGATTTTCCATCACGAACACGATTGCGGATTTTTGTTGCGGAAATTTCTACTAAAGGGGCACTAAACAAGTGGAATGCCGATGTTAGATTGCTGCTATTTTTCGCTAACTGAAAGCCAGGCCGACCAAATGCAATAAATTTGCAAAACTTTAATAATTCCCCGGGTTGCTTCCATAAGTGGAAGGAATTCGCATTGTCGCTTCCTAACAAAAAAAATAACTCGTATTCATTTTCCGGGAATGTTTTCCGAAATTCTCGAATCGTATTGATTGTGTAGGATATACCTTTTTGCCGGATTTCAATATCCGATACTTCGAAATAAGGATTGCTCGCAATTGCAAGTTTCACCATTTCCAGACGATGTTCCGGTAATTGCATCGGAGTGTTGGTTTTGAAAGGCTGCTGCCTGGCAGGGATAAAAATGATTTTATCTAACAAAAACGCTTCCCGAACAGCTTCTGTAACAATTAAATGCCCGTTATGAATCGGATCGAACGTTCCCCCAAAAAGCCCAATTTTATTCATTTTTATCATTCAGCTCGGTATGATTCGGCTGGGAATCTTTCAGTTTTTCGGTTAAGCGCTCGATCTGCCGTTTTACCTTCTCTATATTAGGGCTATCGGGATATTTTTCTAAAAAAACGGCAAATGTAGATTGGGCTTCCACATATTTTTTTTGTTTCAACTGTACAACGCCTTTTTGATACATCGCTTCGGCAACAATGGCTGTATCATAATATTCGTTGATAATGATGTCGTAATACTTTTCTGCCGAATCATATACACCCATTTTACGATACGTATCGGCGCCAATCATTTTTTTCTCGGCCAGTCTTTCACGCATCTCATGTTGTAGTTTTTTCGCATTTTCTATTAAATCATGCCGGGGATTTTCGTCCATATAATTTTGAAATTGGCGAATTGCTTTTTTCGTAAAATCCTGGTCTAAAGAAGGTCTAAATGCCATCTTATAATAAGACATGCCGATTTTAAATTGGGCAATTGGCGCATAAGCACTTTGGGGATAATCGTTAATGAGTTTTTGATATTCGGCAATTGCAATCAAATATTCTTTCTGTTTAAAATGGGATTCTGCCAAATAGTACTGGGCATCGTCGACAACCGGGTTCCCGCTAAATTTTAGAACAATTACTGAAAATTCCGTGCTCGCATCCAGGTATTTCCCGCGATCAAATTTATCCTTAGCATATTCAAAATATTCATCCGGCCCCAGGTTCCGCTTATTTACGGATTGGCCACAGCCGCTAAGCATTAAAATAAATATTGCACCAAGGATGATTAACAAAATACGATACGACATGTTATCTTTCGCTCCTTAAAGTATAGAATAAAAACACAACGCTTGCTGTTGTTGCGGTAACTAGTACCGGCTCTAACCAGCGTTTTATAAACGATGAGACGGATTTAGTTCCTTTTGTAAATGCAAGACCTTGATTTTCAACCTCTTTTTCCGCACCGGAAGGAATAATATCTTGATAATGCACGGAGTTGATCCTGCTAAGCACAATTCGCCCATCCGGGTTTGAAATTTGCAAATGATAGCTCCCCTGAAAACTCCTGTGAACTCTTTTGTTAAAAAATAACCATTTTTTTCCGCCGGAACGATACTCGATCTTTACGGAAGCATCTGAAATTAGAACTGAATATTTATTAGCAATGCCGCTATCGGCGGAAGAATAAACTAAATAATTTTTGCTAAGGCAACTATCAGTTAAAATTTGAGCCATCCAATTGGAAAGTGGCTCTGTTCCGGCTTTAATAGTAAGCGGTTCTTTAATCCGTAAAGAATCTGTTAAAACATTAATGATTTTGGAAATGAATGTTCGTGAAATTACTTCCTGGTTTGTTGTTACGGTTGATTGCGGGTAAACTTTTGTCAAACAACAGATTAAAATAATCAGTAACAAATGATGTTTAATATTATGCCCCATTCGCTAATGAAACGTCTCTGTTTGTTTTTATGGATTCATAAATAGCATCTGTGATTTTCAAAACTTCCAGTTGATCGGAAATAGCGGACTCCAGGCGTTCTGCTTTTCCTGTCAAATAATCGATAAAATGTATAATTTCGTTCTCATAGGCCATTTTAAAAATATTTCGGGCACGTTTTCTGTAACCTGGAGGGGTTATATCTAAAGTTTTTCCTTTGGAATGCTTTTCTACTTTAAATGGATTTAGCGCACCAATACCATTTGAGCCAAAAATTTCCGCGAAAAAGCGGTCATCCTTTATCGGAAAATTCCAGCTTACATGGCCGACCATGTCGATATTATTTGAAAATTTTAGATAAAAGCTGCAAAAGTCTTCGACTTCCAAATCGGTGTTGATTTGGCGAACATTTGCTTTTACAGATAGTAATTGTGGGCGGTTGGTTAGCCACCAGCCGGTATCGATCAATTGAATTCCCAGGTCTAATAAAACGCCGCCTCCGGCAATTTTTCTGCTCAACAACCACGGCTGACGAATGGAATGTGAAACCGTTTGCAACCATTCGGCTTTCACAAAAAAGACCTCTCCTAATTCTTTTCTAACCAGGTATTTTTTAATTGCCCGAATATCGCCTCGAAACCGTGAATGCATTCCCACCATTACTTCCCGTTTATATTGTTGTGCTGCCTGGGCAATCCGGTTGGTTTCGTGGTAGGTTCTGCCAGCTGGTTTTTCGATAAAAATATGCGCACCTTTTTTAAGAGCAATGAGGCTCATCGGTAAATGCATATTATTGGGAGTAAGAATTAAAGCGGCATCTAACTCGCATTTGTCAAACATTTCTTCAATATCATCAAACACATTTGCAATATTATAACGATTCGCAAGAATAGATGTTTTTCGCGCATCTATATCGCAAATGGCAGTTACTTCTACAGTTTCCAGCTTCGACAATACCGGCAAATGAATTATTTGGGCAACCGTTCCGCACCCGACAACTCCAACTTTGACGGGCGGCGTTATAGCATTATTCATTTGAAACTCCAACAATCCGAATCTTCAAACATTTGGAAAGATAAAAAAAACCGCTCTTTCACAAATTAAAAAAGCGGTAATTTTACACTACAAAGTAAATTCGATTACATTTTTATTGCCCTGGGACTCTAACCTCAAACTACTTTTCATCTATTGGTTCTTTGAGAATATCTTTAAGTACTTTTCCGGGTTTAAAATGAGTCTTTCGCCGGGCAGGAACATAAATGATTTCCCCGGTTCTTGGATTCCGGGCTTTTGGTTTTGGTTTGGTTTCTTTTACTTCAAATACCCCAAAGTCACGAATTTCAATACGAATTTCCGGATCTGCTTCGCTCAATATTTCCCGAAGGGCGTCAAACGTTTTGTTGACAAAATCCTCGGTAATATATATTTTTTGACCCATAGATTTAGCAACGCGTTTAGCAACTTCCTTTTTCGTAACTGTTTTCATAGGGCAGCCTCCAATACTAAATGTCACTTAAAGGTTAGTTTAGATAAAAGATACAAGTGCCCAATAAATTATGCAAGAGGAAATTTAACTATTTTTTATAAATTTATGAGAATAAACGAATTATTGCATTATTTCTTGGCCATTTTTCTTGTAAAAGTTTCTGAATTTCCGGGTTAATTCTTCACCGGAATTGTTGTTTACACCTTAATTTAATAACGTAGCAACAAATCACCTTTGCAAAATTTTTGATTATCTATCTCCGGATAAAAGCGTTTTTAGGTCCTGTAATTTCAGCAGTGCATCGATTGGGGTTAAATTGTTAATATCCATTTTTTTCAGTTCTTCTTCAACCTGGGAGGGTTTAGAAAATTCGAAAAGGCTCAATTGGTTTTTATCAACGTTCGTGCCAGGTTGGCGGCGGGCCAGGCGGGGTTTTTGGTTGGGCGTTAGTTCATTTTGCTCCAGGTTGTGAAGCACTTCCCGGGCACGTGCAACTACCTCTTCCGGCAGCCCGGCCATTTGCGCAACATAAATACCGTAGGAATTATCCGTTCCACCCGCTTCTATTTTACGAAGGAAAACAACGTGATCATCGTATTCCTTAACTGCGACCCGAAAGTTTTGAATTCGCGGGTAGAGCATTGCCAATTCCGTTAATTCGTGATAGTGCGTCGCAAAAAGCGTTTTGGCAGCAATCTGTTTATTGTGATGGATATATTCCGTCATCGCCCAGGCAATCGAGAGGCCGTCGAAAGTGCTGGTGCCGCGACCAACTTCATCCAGCAAAATGAGGCTTTTGGCAGAGGCGTTATTTAAAATATTCGCGGCTTCTAACATTTCTACCATAAAAGTACTTTCGCCAAAAGCCAGGTTATCTGAAGCGCCGACACGGGTAAAAATGCGATCGACGATACCGATTTTTGCAAATTCTGCCGGCACAAAAGAGCCGATTTGGCCTAATAACACTATCAGCCCCACCTGCCGCAGGTAAGTGGATTTGCCGGACATATTAGGACCGGTAATCACCATTATTTGCGTATTGGTATTGTTGAGGTGAATGTCGTTATCTATAAACGGTTCATCCGGGGGCAGCAATTGTTCCACTACCGGGTGGCGGCCTTTTTCGATGATGATTTCATCCTCGTTATCAACCTCCGGTTTTATATAATTGGATAAAGATGCAACATGTGCCAGGCTTGCCAGGCAGTCTAATTCCGCAATCAATCGAGCGTTATTTTGGATAGCGCTGCCCCATCCGGCAACTTCCTCGCGAATTTGTTGAAATAACCGGTATTCGAGAGTGGCCATTTTTTCCTCTGCGCCGAGCACCTTTTCTTCAAATTCCTTCAACTCCGGGGTGATGTAGCGTTCGGCATTCACCAGGGTTTGTTTGCGGATAAAATATTCCGGAACTTTATCCTGGTGCACTTTGGTCACTTCAAAATAATATCCGAAAACTTTGTTATACCCGATTTTTAGTGAAGGAATACCGGTTTTTTCTTTTTCATGATTTTGCAGCTCCACAATCCAGGTTTTTCCTTCACGGCTGATAGTGCGTAGTTCATCCAGCTCGGCATTATATCCCTCTTTGATGATACCGCCTTCGGTAATATTTTGCGGGGGATTTTCCTCAATAGCATTTTCGATGATAACGACAACTTCATCAACATCTTGCAAATTTTGGCGATAGTAAGCCAGCGTTTCGTAGTTGCTTTCCTGAAGCAGTTCTTGAATTGGTTTCACAAAACTGAGTGCTTTTTTTAGCGTGACCAAATCGCGCGGGCTGGCGCGACCGGTGGCGACACGACCTAGCAAGCGTTCCAAATCACTGATATTTTCCAGGTAAGACCGCAGCGTTTTTCGCACATCGCCATCGGAAAAGAATGTTTCCACACGATCCAGGCGGCTTTGGATGCGTTCCAAAGAAATCAGGGGATGGGTAATAATGTGTTTCAAAAGCCGCCCGCCCATGGGAGTAATCGTGTTATCTAAAATAGACAACAGCGTGCCTTCCGTATTTTGCCCGATAATGGGATTGGTAATTTCCAGGTTACGGCGGGTGGAGGCATCGAGGATCATAAATTCATCAGCGGAAATCACCGAGAGTTTTTGCACATGCCGCAAATCGTTTTGAAAATTCTCTTTACTGTAATGTAAAATCGCCCCGGCAGAGACGATGCCTAACTCAAACTCCTCCGCGCCAAACCCTTTCAAATTAGGTGTTTTAAAATGGCTGGTTAGGGTTTCGTAGGCAAATTTATGGGTAAAAATCCAATCGTCAACCCGGGTTAAAATAGCCGGTACTTTCTTATCGAAGGATTGTTGAAACTGATCGTACAAATTTTGTGCGACTAAAATCTCTTTCGGTGAAATTTCTTGCAGGTAATTGATGAGATTTTCTAACGGCACTTCGCTTAAGTAAAACTCCCCGGTAGAAAAATCGCCGTAACTAACGCCCACGTGATGGCCTTGCAAATGGACTGCTGCCAAAAAATTACTGGATTTGTGGTCGAGCAATTTTTCTGATAGTGCAGTGCCAGGGGTAACAATTTCTACAACATCACGCTTTACAACCGTTTTGGCGAGTTTGGGGTCTTCAACCTGTTCGCAAATTGCCACACGATGGCCGGCTTGTACTAACTTTGGCAAATAATTATCGAGGGCGTGATAGGGAAATCCGGCCAGGGGAACATCGGCTGTTTTTCCATGAGCGCGTTTGGTTAGGGTAATTCCCAGTACGCGGGAAATGGTTTTTGCGTCTTCGTAAAACGTTTCATAAAAATCGCCCATGCGATAGAGCAAAATCATATCCTGGTATTGGGATTTTATGGAAAGGTACTGCGCCATCATCGGCGTTGTTGAGGACTGCTTGTTTGCCATGGTTTTATTGAACGCGGATGATACGGATGACACAGATTCACACGGATTTATTCAATCCCCGTCTTTTATTGAAACTCATCAAAGAGAATTTTCTAATCCGCGCAAATCAGTGTAATCAGTGTTATCCGTGTTCCCTAAGAATTATAGGATTCAATATTCCCGTATTTTTACTTTTCAACGACATCCACTACTTGTTCTACGGCCGGGGCTATTGGCAGTGTAAAAAAGAAATTGCTGCCTTCTTCCGGAAGGCTTTCGACCCAAATATCACCGCCGTGCAAGTTAACAATTTCTTTGCAAATAGACAATCCCAGGCCGGTGCCGCGCACATTGTAATGCTGATTGGAATCGACTTGCTCGTATTTTTCAAATACGTGGGGAAGTTTATCGGGGGGGATACCGACGCCGGTATCTTTTACAGAAATGCAGACGAATTGTTTTTCTTCGCCATTATGGTTGGTGGTTTTGAGAGAAGAATTTACATAAATATTACCATTTTCAGGGGTGAATTTCATAGCGTTGCTCAGCAAATTATTCAATACCTGATCAACTCGCAAACTATCGAAAAACACCAATGGCAAATCTTCGGCCAGTGCAATGTCTACGGTAATATTTTTATTTTTCGCCAGTACTCGATGGTTTGCAACCTGCTGCCGCACCAGGCTGTTGATCTCCCCTAATTTTGGCTCCAAGCTAAATTTGCCAACTTCCATTTTGGAGGCGACCAAAAAATTATCCACCAGCGCTAACACTTTTTTAACATTTTCTTTAGCGATATCCAGCAACTCTTCCTGTTCGCTGTTGACTTCGCCGACGACGCGATTGCGGATTAACTCCAAAAACCCCTGGATTACATTCATTGGCGAGCGCAGGTCGTGAACGATCATAGAGTTAAAATCGGCTTTCATCCGCTCCAATTTTTTGATTACTCGCAAGTCGTTTAACACCAGGAAAAAACCGGTTTTAGCGCTGCGCTCAAAAAACGGAAAACCCAGAACAGATACCGGAATATCCTCACCGGTTTTGCTAAGAATGTTAAATTCCAGGTTTTCCAATTGGGTGTTTTGATCGCTTTCCGAAGCGGCCAATTTTTCAATTACATTGGCCAAACCATGCTGGGAATCTTGTGAAAAAAACGGCCTTAAGTCTTTGGAAATCAATTCTTTTTCACTAAATCCTAATAATTGCTCGAACGCAGGATTAACATAAAAAATAGTGCCGTTGAGCTTGCATGTTACCAGTCCCAGGCTAACGGTTTCCGCCAAAGAGCGATACCGTTCCTGGCTGCTACGGAGGTCTTCGTATAATAAAGAGTTTTCCACTGCGACTGCAACCTGGTTCCCGTAATATTCCAGCGGGCTAATTTTTTCCCCCGTCGGTTTTAGGCGATCTACCGGGTCGTGAACGACGAGATATCCCAGGGTTCTTCCGCGGGTTTCCAGCGGCGTAATCAATAAATCATTTTTATGCCATTCGGTTGTTTTTTGGTTAAGCGTAGAAGCGCCAATCCCGCGCGGATCGTTTGCCAGGGAATCATAAAAATATGAATTACCAATTTTTTCGCTTTTATCAATCAGTGTTTGAAATTTTACTTTCGAAATTCTTTTCGAAAAATCAATTCCCATATCCAGCTTGTGTTTAAACCCAGCCTTGTTGCTAACCAGCAATGTTTTTCTATTGCCGTTTTCCAGCAAGATGGCAATGTCATTCCAGCCGAGGGTTCTCCGCAAATTACGGGTAATCCGGTTTAAAATTTCTTCCAGGTTGAGGTTTAATTTTAGCTCGCTGCCCAATTCGAACACCCGGGAAAGTTGCTTCAACTTTAAATTTGCGTCTTTAACAGTGTGGGAGTCTTCGATTACTTTTTGGGTGCGGTTGACGATCTCTTCGGCGTTAGGAATTTAACCGATGGTAAACTGTTCCCCGGGGTGCAATTTATTTACAATTAAGGCGCCGGT
>CAXHHS010000197.1:0-9601 GCA_964015645.1 uncultured bacterium | reverse complement strand
ATTGAAGCGGGTGCATCTTTTTCAATTGCAATTGGCCCCACCAAAGCCTTTGTGACATTTGCGTTTCGTCCCTGCGGTTTATTATTAGTCTATTCTCCTGACGCCGCCCGGGAAAAAGAACTCACGACAATTTTAAACACTACCCTCCGTGCCCGGGGTTCGGCATTTGAGCACCCGGCAACACGAGCATTGGCAAACGCATTTGCCAATGATTTAAACCGCCTCGAAGATGAACACCTCGCCGCCCTAAAACGCGTCGCACAAGCCGAAAGAACCTGGGCAACGCTTACTAAAGAAACACCTATCGAATATCTCTACTCCGAGCAATATGCCGGATTGTTTCGCAACCCAAGATGCAAGGACGATGCGCCGCTGCGTATTTACAACGAGCATATTTACCCGGTATTCGATAACGGCCGCTGCCGGCAAAATATTACCGGAATTCCCGACGACCCGGAACTCGCGAAGCGGCATATCGCAGTGTTTGCGGAGCAGTGTTATTAGCCCGCGTTATTTTAGGTCAGGTTCCAACTGTCATCTCCATTCTTGAATCTGGGTAGCCTCCGTTTCCCTGGTTCTCCGTCTCCCCGATTCAGTGCTCGCCAATATAAATTGGGATCAAATAAAATATTATCTTGACAATCCACTTATTTGTTGATATTTTCAGACCGATTGGTCTTAATTTCTGCGATGTTTTATTAAACAAACTCGATTTCAGGATGAACAAAGGAAGATACACACGAGACAATATTATCGCGCAAGCCGCGACATTATTTAACACTCGCGGTTATGCCGGGGCATCAATGGCAGAATTGATGCAAGTAACCGGTCTTAAAAAAGGGGGAATTTATAATCATTTTAAAAGCAAAGAAGAAATTTTACTCTCCGCATTTGAATATTCTCTCAAAACCGCCAAAGATAAATTACGAACAGTTATTGAAGACAAACCCGGCGCAACTGAAAAGCTAATCGGAATAATCGAATACTATCGATATTATCCCCTAAACCCAGTAATTAAAGGCGGTTGCCCCATTTTAAATTCCATCGTCGATTCTGACAATACGGATTCTGTGTTAAAAGAAAGAGCAAAACTCGCAGTAGAGGATATGATTTGGGAATTGGAGCGAATTATTGCCTACGGTATTCGCCGGGGAGAGTTTAAGCAAGATGTTGACGCATATAAAACAGCTGTCTTTATATTTACGGCCATTGAAGGCGGCGTTGCAATTACCAGGGGGCAGGAAGATAATCGCATTATGGAAATTGTTTCCGACCAATTATTAAGTTACGTCGATAAGGAACTGCGACAATAATTTTTTTGCCCAAAAAAAAGACCAATTGGTCTTAGATCGGATAAAATGGTTAAACAAGGAGAAAAATATGCTACAAAAAATGATTTTAAATTTGTTTCAAAATTCGTTTCGACTGATTGAGAAATTCCTCCCCACAGTTGCAGGAAAATGGGGAATTAAATTGTTTTTTAAACCGCGCAAACATCAGCGCCCGGTGCGGGAAGCGCAGTACATCAAAAATGCCAGCATCGAAAAAATTCCTTTCCAGAGCAAATATAGCTGGCAGGAGGATAATGGGCATCATTACGTTTTTTATCAATGGGGAAGCGGCCCGGTTGTGCTGTTAGTGCATGGTTGGGAAGGCCGGGGATCGCAAATGGGGCCGTTTGTCAAGTCGTTGGTGAATGCCGGTTACAAGGTGGTGACGTTTGACGCGGTTGCCCATGGCGATGCTCTCGGAAAACGAACCAATCTACCGGAATTTGCCGATATTATTGCCGATATTGAAAAAACAGAAGGCGGGTTCGAAGCGATTATCGGCCATTCGCTTGGCGGTGTGGCCGCTGCCTGGGCAATTTCAAACGGTGTTAACGCAAGCAAATTGGTTACGGTTGGTTCCCCGGCATCTATGGAATTTATTTTTGCCGAGTTTGCACGGCAAATCGGTGCAACACAAACATCCACCGATCAAATCGCCTGGTTTATCGAAAATTTTAGCGGGCGGAAGATTGATGAATTCTCTTTAAAAAACATTCTGTCCGGCCTTACGATTCCCGGATTGATTGTTCCTGATAAAGACGATAAAGAAATTCCTTTTACCCAGGGAAGCATTCTGTCCGAACATTGGGCTAACAGCGAATTCAAATTAACAGAAAACTTAGGCCACCGGCGAATATTACGCGATGAGAAAACGATTTTGGAGATTATCGACTTTATAGCCACTTCGCAGAAGAAAAAGCTAACGGAGTGTTTTGAGGAATCATTTGTTTGAAGTCCATAACCGTTGGGTGAAGACACCATTAGTGAATTGATAAAATCATTAAAATTCCTCGCCTTACAAAGGAGGGGAATTTTTTACACTTTTTTATTGTAATTTTTTACATACTTCACTTCAGTGCCACCTCCCGGTTTTGAAAGAATCTCTATTTCCCCCCCACTCGCTTTTGCCCGTGTATAAAAATTCCGCAAGCCATTGCCATTATTGGGTTTAGCGACATCAAACCCAACGCCATTATCAGCAACTCGCAGTATGAAAACGTCCTCTTTTTCTGTGATCTCAATTTCAACGGAGCTGGCTTGTGAGTGTTTAACGATGTTCTGCAAACTTTCTTTGTACATCAAAAACAGGTTGCGGCGAAAGTTTAAATCGGTTTCCAGGGAAAGCGGTTGATTCGGGGTCTGAAAGGTGAATTCAAGATGATCGAGCATCATGTTGGCGGTTTCGCGCATTTTTGCCAGCAGCTTTTCCATGCTGTCGTTTTCAGGATTGACGAACCAGACAATATCGCGCATGGAAGCGGCCGTCTGTTGGGAAATTCCATAAATATCGCCCAATCGCTGGCGTTCTTTTTCTTCGATTTTATCCCTGCGCCGCAACATTTGGCTGATGACGGCAATACTGCTTAAATTGCTGCCGATTTCATCATGCAAATCGCTGGCGATGCGGCTGCGCATCAATTCTTTTTCGCGCTCTTTTTCCGCTTCGGCAGCTTGCGCTTTTAACTCGGCAGCTTGTGCCCGAAGGGTAGTTTCCTGTAGTTTTGCGCGCTCTTTTTCGCGCTGCAAGGCTTCCGCTGCCCGGCGTTGCACTCGTTTAATTTGCATTCGTATAATAGCGGTGATTGCCAGCCCAACTAAAATTGCGTAAACAAGATATGCCCACCAGGTTCGCTGCCAGGGTGGTAATATTGTGAATTCGTAAATCGCTGTTTCGCTTTGCTGGCCGTAGACATTTTTTGCCCGCACCCGGAAGCGATAATCGCCTTCGCGCAAATTGGTATAATCCTTTTGGGTTTCATGCGACCAGTTCGACCAGCTTTCGTCGAATCCTTCCAAACGATATTGGTATTGATTGGCGGCTAAATCTTTGTAAAACGTCGCGGCGTATTCGAAACGTAGGGCGTTGTTTTGGTAGGTCAGCGTAGGTGACATCCCCCTTAATCCCCCTTCAAAGGAGGAATTTTCACGCTCCTCCCTTCGAAGAGAGGCCGGTGAGGTTGTCTTGCTGAGCGAAATCGAAGCACCACCGTATACCACCGAATCCCCATTCACCAAAACCCGCCGAATATTTGTCCCAAATTTTCCCCTGGTATCATTTGCGGTTGACGGCAAAGAATACCGCACCACTCCCTCCGATCCCCCAAACCAGGCAACACCATTTTTGTCGGGGCAAATTGCTCGAATATCTCCCAAATCCGTAATACGCCGGAACGGTTTGGTTTCCCATTCATACCCGCCATTTTTATTACCGGTTGCGGTGCTAATGAGTGACCCGTCTTCCGAGCGGGAAACGATCCACATTTGCCCGTTGCCATCATTTATAATGTTGCTGACAAACCTGCTGGTATCCGCAAACGCATCACCAAAAGCGATTTCCGCTGGAAACGTTTCCGTTGCCGAATCGAAGCGGCGCAGGCCTTTTTCGGTGGCGAACACAATTTTGCCGTTTACTTTCAATACTTTTATCGCACCGGGCGGCAGGCTGTGTTGTTCGCTGTAGGTGGTAAACTCAAATTGAAATTCTTGCTCCTCGTTTTTCATCGAATCACTGGCGATGGCTTTCATTACGCCGTGTGCATCGGTTCCTAACCATATAATTTCCTTATCGTTACGAAGACTATTTTCTCCGGCGATAGAAGTGATTTCCGTACCGGGAATGCTGTTGAAATATTCATGTTGCCACTGGCCGCGATGCTTTTTCATAATACTAATGCCGGTTTGCAAAGCGACATAAATTCGCCCGGCATCTTTTTGCGACTGATAAAACCCATACACGCGCGGCCAGGCGGCTTCGATTCGGTTTGCTTGTTTTCCCTCCACAATAAACGCTCCATTATCCGTGCCGATAAACAATTTTCCATCAGTGATATAAGAGCCCCATACGAAGCCGGTATTGCCTTCTACTCGCTTAAATTTGTTGATTCGGGAAAACCGGTTTTCGCCAGGAGATTCGGAATCGAGGTAAAAGATGCCCTGGTCGGTCCCGGCATACAAATATTGGCCATGGCGATTGATTGTAACAACGCCGCCTTCCAAACCGGATTCAGCATCAAAGCGGGTTAACGGGGTGGATGTCTCTACATGAGCAATGCCGTTCAGCAATGCCAGCCACAGATCGCCATCCTTATCGAATGCCGCGGAAACAATGGTTTGGTTTCGCAACCCGGTTTCCGTATCCAGAATTTTTAACAAGGCGCCGTCTGCATTGATGATTGCTGCCCCGCCCCGAATGGTGCCGATGATGATTCTATCTTCGCCCAGGGAAGTGCCGGAATAGGGCAAATTTTGTTTGATAAACGCATTCGCCTCCGAAGCAAACGGCACAAACGCTGTTCCGTTGTATAACAAAAGGCCATCTTGCCGGGTGGCAACCAAAAATGTGCCTTTCGCATCGTACGGTATAATCACCTGGTTTTCAACATTGCTAAATCGATCGCCGCCGGGTATGGTCTGCGGCGAGCCATCGACCATACGCATAATGCCGTTTTCCCAGTTGCCAAAATACATCGTATCGTTTACCGTTGCGGATAAGCAGCTAATTTGATTTGGCGTGATACTGATACTATCACCCTGCCAAAAATAGATTTTATTGCCGGTGTAAAAATACACTCCATCCTTTACCGCATGGGTTCTCCAGACATTGGAGACTTTTCGTTCCGCTTCGCTTAAATACGTTTCCAGGGAAACATAGCGTAATTTCCCGGTAGAGTCCGGTTTCAAATAGCCGAAATCATTTTCCAGGCCGGCATAAACCGTCCCGCCAGTATCTACGGCAATCGAAAGCACCGCAGTATTCTTTTTGGTTTTGATGAGCCGCCAGGAAACGCCGTCGAATTCCAAAATTCCCCAGTTGTTTGCTACATACATCATACCGCGCGGGCCTTGAATTACTTGCCAATTCTCCTGGTGCGCACCGTATTCCTTATAGTCAAAGTTACGGATGTAATATCGCCCGGCGTCTCGAATTTCAACGTCTATATGGTCATCAGAATAAATAGGCGTGAAGATAAGCTGGAGTATTAAAATAAGAAGGAATTTAAATGAGAAGGAAGGTGGCCGTATTGTAATGGTAAATCGCATAAGGTCATAATTATAATCATCTTGCAGCTATAAATCAACGGTTAAACCGGTTGAATTCGGTTTAGGCTACTTAAACCGCTTCGCTTAGTTTTTCAGTCTGTTCGTCCAGTAGTTTTAAAAGATTTTGAATTGCTTTAACTTCCGCCTCTTCAAAATACACTTCGCCACATTGAGTACAAACCCAGGCTGGTATTTCATCAAATGTCACATGATACCCTTTTCGGTCAATATGAAACGGCGCGGTTTTACGCTCCATTTTGCCTTTACAGTGCATTCTCTACCGTGCACTTTTTGAATTTTGATGTATAAAGGCCGATTTTCGAGAATATATGTCACCACTACGTGGTTTTAGCGGTTTTTTTAATCTATTTTACTATTAACATGCCACCGCTCCGCGGTTTTCGGTTGTCAAACCCCGGCAGGGGTGATATGTTAATAGGAATTTGCTATCTCAGAACATCAAAAACCCCGGCAGGGGTGACATGTTAAAAAAGTGCACGGTAGAGAAACAGTGCATACAATTCATGATTTTTCCCTTTTCTCGAAATCATAATCCCATTCTGCTTTGTGCACCGCTTCTAAAATGTTAATTTTATCTGCCACGCTAAAATATAATTCTCTATAACAGAACTCACAAACCTAAATTTATCGAATAAAAATAACCGAACAAAAAGAAATACCGCGATCCCGGTATTTACTTCCCCCTCAAAAAATTTTAACGTGGTAACGAAATTATTAGAGCCATTTATAATCAAAGGAGTCGTTATGAGACAGTTTTACAGAGGTTGGTTTGTATTAGTAATTTTGATTGGGTTTTCAGCTGCTTTACAGGCACAAATCCCTAATGCTAATTTTGAGGAATGGGGAACTGCCGACCCGGAAGGCTGGCTTACATCAAATATTGCCGGGGTTATTACAAATGTTACCCAATCCACGGATGCCCAATCCGGTTCATTTGCTGTGCGTGGAGAGGTGATTGACCTGGGTGCAGGCGCACTACTTTCCCCCTGGCTATTTTCCGGCCAATTACCTGATATCAGCTTTCCCATTGACCAGCAGTATATGCGGCTAACCGGCTGGTATCAATTTTCTCCGCAAGGCGGTGATGAGTTAGTGATTGAAGTTCTTATGCAAGACAATGTATCCGGCAATTTTGGCGAAGGTTCGGTGGTTATTACCAACTCGCAATCATCTTATGCACAATTTGCAATTGATATTACCTATACCGGTACCGGCATTCCGGACATCGGGTCAATTACGATCGCTGTATCGAATATGGGAAATGCCTCGGGAGCCAATCCCGGCACATTCTTTTTACTCGACAATCTGGAATTTGGCAATCCTGTGGGAATTGAATCTGCTGGTGATTTGGTTCCCGAATCTTTTTCTTTAGAGCAAAATTATCCCAACCCGTTTAACCCGTCTACCACCTTTAAATTTTCCATTGCGAAATCTTCTGCCGTGCAGTTGGCAATCTATAACGAATTGGGACAGGAAGTAGCGCAAGTCGTTAACGAGCAATTAAACGCGGGAACTTACGAGGTTGATTGGAATGCCGGAAGATTACCTAGCGGCGTTTATTTCTACCGTATCCGGGCGGGTGAATTTATCGAATCGAAAAAACTTATTTTGATGAAGTAACTCCCGGAGTGTCAAACTTCAGTTTGACACAAATATTTCTAAAAACAACTGCCAAACTGAAGTTTGGCTCTCCAGCTAACTATAAATCAAGAGGATTTTAGCATGAAATTCAGTTTAAGAACAATACTATTTAGCGCACTAATCTTTTTCTTAACCACCAGCGTTCAAGCGCAGCCCGGCATCGGGTTTAAAGGAATTGGCGGCAAGCTGGGACTGGTCAGCCCATCAGCTATTAGCTCCACGATTGGATTTGGTGTTTTTGCGGATCTGGGAACCATTGCGCCCAACATTCAATTGGAAGCGAATATTGATTATTGGTCGAAATCAACGACCAGTATTTCCTCATTCCGGGATATTGCCTTTGGTGGTATTGCCCGCTATATGTTTGATGTCAACAACCCGGCGTTAAAGCCATTTGCCGAAGGCGGGTTGTCTTTGCATTTCCTTAAAAGCGATACGGATGAGATCGACTTTTTTGGCCAAACAGCAAACTTTTCCGCCTCCACCACCAAACTCGGTTTTGATTTGGGCGGCGGTTTACTCTATCAAATTAGCCCGCAACTCGATTTACTTGCGGAATTGAAATACCGGTTGGTGAGCACCGTCAATCAGCTCACCTTAAACGCCGGAGTGGTCTTTCGCCTGGGATCATAACAATTGGTCTTAAAAATGGCAAGACTCAAAGTGACATAGAAATTCCCCTCCTTAGACAAGGAGGGGCCGGTTTTCGATGCGTTTTAGCAAGAAAATCAGGGGTGGTTGGGCGAGGCCTGCGCTTTCAACCACCCCTGCATCATTCGCTAAACGCGTCACGATGCTGTTCCCTCACTTCTAAGGCGGAGAATTTATAATATTCCGCTACAACCTATATCATTCAAATCAAGGAAGGTAACCTAATGAAATACATCAACTTATGCACAAGCATTTTCTGTATTGCTCTTTTATTAGTCTCCTGTAATTCCGATCCCGCCGCTGAGGGCGCAAATGGAGATTCCGGGGAAGCTTACAAACGATACCTGGTCGAATCTGCCATCATCGAATACGAACTTTCCGGCAAACAAAGCGGAACGGAAACACTGTATTTCGATCAATGGGGTTGGCGCGAAGGCAAATATACAAATTCCGAATTTTCTGTTGCGAATTTTACCCAAAAAAGTAGTACATTAACGCTTCTCCAGGGTAAGTGGATTTATAATATAAACCTTGAAACCAAAACCGGCACGAAAATGGAGAACCCCATGCATCAAGCCTTCACGGAGACCGATCCCGGCGAAATGGGGCGAACCATGCTAAAAAAAATGGGCGGCAAAAAAATCGGTGAAGAAGCTGTCCTGGGGAAAATGTGCGAGGTTTGGGAAGTAAAAAGCATGAATACCAAATCCTGGGTTTGGAAAAACATCAACCTGAAAACGGAAACCAACATGATGGGAATGACCATGAATATTACCGCTATTAATATTCAGGAAAACGTAACCATTCCGGAAGACAAACTTTCCATCCCGGCAGATGCGCAAATAAACGATAGCCCGGTGTCGATACCGAACATACCGGGGCAATAAGGGAGTGCCAAACTTCAGTTTGGCACTCAAAAACCAAAGGGAATAAGATTAAAGGATATGGTATGAAAAAAATGCCACTCATCTTCGCAGCGATTTTATTTTGCCTAATGATCTTCAACTCCAAAATTCTGGCGCAGGATTCTCCGCCGAAAGGCATCTACATCATCTTTGATGCTTCCGGTTCCATGTGGCAGAAATTAGCGGATGACCAATTTAAAATCGAAGTCGCTAAACAGGTATTAAGCGATTTTGTGGCCAGCGATTTTCAGGGAGTGGAACTCGCTTTCCGCGCGTATGGCCATCGCCAAAAGGGTGATTGCCGCGATTCGGAATTGATCGTTCCCTTCAAGGCACCGGATAAAGCGATTGCGCCGCTAAAAGCGTTTATGTCAACCGTAAATCCTACCGGGAAAACGCCGATTTCTTACAGCTTACGGCAGGCGTTAAGCGATTTCGGAGACCGGCCCGGTGAGATTATTCTCATCAGCGATGGCGAGGAAACCTGTGATGAAGACCCCTGTGCACTAGTTCGCGAATGGCGAGACAAGAATGTCAAGCTCAAAGTGCACGTGGTCGGTTTTGGGCTGGAAGAAAAAGCGAAAGCATCTTTAAAATGTATATCCGACGCTGCCGGAACGGAGTATCGCGATGCAAATTCCGCCTCGGAACTGGCTGCGGGGTTGTCGGAAATTCAGAAGCAGGCCATCCCCGGCGTATTCATTTTAAAAGGTGAAGATGCCGGGGGAAACACCCGGTTTAACGATATGGTCATAAAAGTAGAAGGAACCCTCTCCCGCGATGGCAACCCCC
>CAXHHS010000196.1:0-9648 GCA_964015645.1 uncultured bacterium | reverse complement strand
ACGCATGTTTTCGCTTGCCGCTCAATGAATTTATGCCAGCCGCGATTCAACGCAGGTTGGGAGAGGGGGGCAGCGTGGTTGTGCAATTTTTTTAAGGCGATACCGAGATGAGTAACAATTTCGATTCGCTCGCTCAATTCGATTTTCGGCCATACATCTTTCGCCGGAAAGCCAGCAAGTTGTGTCATCACGAGGTACGACCAGCCTTGCAGTTCTCCTGAATGTAAAATCGCCGGTGTCTCAATTTCGAGTTTACCCAGGGCAAATTGAAGCGCCGCTTTTTCACGCAAATAGCTTTCACGAAATGGCGCAAAGATTTTAATGATATAGCGCTCATCGACAAAGAAGAGGATGTTCTCACCATGCTGCGAGCGCTGCAATCTCGTGTAAGATAGATTATGCCGGGCACAAATCGCTGCGGCGGCTTGCTGCCAAATGCCATCATTGAAATGAGACTCATAATCGGCGCTGTTGATAATAACAGGTAATTTCAGACGCATCATCTCTTAACCTAAGTTAACCATTGTCGCTCCCAACTTTTGAATCGGGGAATCGGAAAATCAGGGGCGGGGCGAGTGGCCGAAGTCTTTGATTCGTTAATTCGCCGTTTCTACGATTTCGTTTTCAATTTCCAAACAATATATTATTCATCTATCAAAAAGAAAAGCAGCTTCGATGTTACTGGCAGCGAGTGCAATAAAAACAATCACCAAATCGCTAGATCATCAAATTTGCCCTGCTCTTGACATTGCTTTCCCACAACGCTATTTTGTTAAAATAGAAAATAAAGAAAGGCCGTTTTTAATGGCAGTATCAACCATAAAAACAATCAAACCAATTCGCAAGAATGCAAAGCCATACTTACCGGAATCGGATGGAAAACCCATGGCTGAAACCGATACGCATCGCCAGCAGATGATCGATCTGCTCGATAGTCTGGAAGAATATTTTCGCAGCGATCCGAACGTTTATGTAACCGGAAATATCTTTTTATATCTTCCGCGCGATGAAGAGAGCGGCGAGCAGCAATCTGTTTCCCCGGATGTTTTTGTTGTGCGTGGTATAAAAAAGAAAATCCGGCGAATTTACAATATGGAAATAGAAAAAAAAGCCCCGGATGTGATCATCGAACTAATCTCCCGCTCCACCCGGCTGGATGATTTAGGCAACAAAAAGGTGCTTTATGCCGAAATGGGTGTGACGGAATATTTTATTTTCGATCCCCTAAAAGAAACTTTCCCTGATCAGTTGCGAGGATTTCGCTTGAAAGATGCCGAATATATCCCTCGGGAGGGCACGCCTCTACGCAGCGAGATTTTGGGGTTGGATTTAGTGGTCGAAAACGGAAGGTTGCGCCTGTATGATGTAAAAGCCGGCGAGCGTTTGCGTACTCATGAAGAAGCCGAAGCGGATCGCCGTGCTGCCGAGGCAGAAGTCGCCCGCCTGCGCCAGGAATTGGCCCGCTTGCAGCAGAAAACCAAAAAGTAATAGAATATCTTTTTATTTTGCTACTGATCGTTAAAAATGAACCGCGCACAAGTAACCGATGCAGAGCTAATTACTGCCTACAAAACTTCCGGCGATACGAACTTAGTTGGAGAGCTTTATACCCGCTATTCCCACCTGGTGTACATCATCTGCGGCGGCTGGTTAAAAAATGAAGAAGATCGCAAAGATGCGGTGATGGAGATTTTTGAAAAGCTGATTGTCGCGTTGAAAGAAAAAGAGATTTCCGATTTTAAAAACTGGCTGGCTGTAGTTGCCCGCAACCACTGTGTAACCCATCTTCGCAAACAAAATTATCGCTCACAATTTTCCCAAGAAGTAGAAGATTTCGAAAAATTTTCGGAAAGTGTGGAAAATCACAGCGACGTGCGTCTTTACGATAAAGAGGACCAAGAAGCGCAAAGTGTAGATTTGCAACATGCGCTAAAAAAATTAAATGATGCCCAGAGAACTTGTATTGAAATGTTCTATTCCGATACGGATAAAAAAAGTTATAAGGAGATTGCCCAATTAACGGGCTATTCGGAAAAGGAAGTTAAAAGCCATATTCAGAACGGGCGAAGAAATTTGAAAGTAATGATGACGAAGAGTAGGCAATAAAACAGTAGGCAATAATGATACATTAAATTTGCCTACTGCCTGCTCAATGTCATTAAGTTAAGCAAAAATGTGCGCAAAAGTCACCCTGAGCGGAGTCGAAGGGTGACGGTTTTAAGCGCGTTCCGCCATGCTTCGACTCCGCTCAGCATGACTAAAAATCCTTAACTTAATGACATTGACTGCCTGCTTGCTTGCTGCCTATTTAACGAGGTGTATTATGAAGGATGGAAACAAGAACATAAATATCAGTGAAAACAACCTGTTTGCGGCATCCGATTGCTTGACATTAGAAGAGTTGCTCGGTTATTCGGAAGAAAGATTCTCCGGCGAAGATCGTTTCCGGGTAGAAAAACATCTGCTGGATTGCGAACTCTGCTCATTAGCGCTGGAGAATCTTCCGGCATTTGAGAGCAAAGAGAAAATTCGCGGCAATGTGCAGGCTATAAACCAATCGATTCGAGAGCAAGCGGCAAGCGGCGGTAAAGAAGTACAAGATGTACAAAAGGCGCTTTTTCTGACAGCGTTCTTGGGCGCGATGCAGCGGGCGATGAAATATCGTTATCTAAAATACGGCACAGCAATTCTCGCAGCATTCCTGATAATAGCCGTTTCAGTCGTAACCTTTAATGCGCTGCAAAAGCCAACCTTTCATGAAATCCCGGTTGATAACGGCCAAACGCGTTCTACGACTATCGATTTTTTTTCCGGTTTAGAAAATCTGCCTTCGGATTCACCGGCGGCTGATAAGTTTCTGGCGAAAGCGCAGCAACTTAACCAAACAACACAGTATGACAGCATACTCGTGTATTTTACAAAAGCCGCAGAATTATACGAAACCACCAATAATTGGGAACGATATGTGCGATGCAACAATGCCCTGGCAGAGTATTCACGCGTTATCGGAAATTATGATCAAGCTGCAAACTTCATCGCAAGCGCCATCGAAATCGGGCAGGCCCAATTGGGGAAAAATCACCCGGAAGTTCAAATGAGCTACCGGATCAAGAACGGAATCCCTCCCCAATAAAACAAATGTATTTGTACACCTCCCTTTAACACACGAAACCGGAGTTTCGTGTGTGATTGCGATCCCAAACAGGAGTTCTCCGTAAGGAATGGTTTACGGGAATGGGACCGAGTGCTTGAGTGCCATATGAGCTTATTTCAACAATAACATTTTTTTTATCGCGCTAAACTCACCTGCCTTAATGTTGTAAAAATAAAGCCCGCTGCCGGTTCGCTGCCCGGCGTCATTTGTTGCATCCCAGGTAACGCGATAGTGGCCGGCGTCCTGTGTTACAGAGACCAATGTTTTTATTTTTTGGCCGAGGGAATTGTAAATTTCCAGATGCACTTTTTCCGTTTGGGAAATCGACTAACGGATTTCCGTTACCGGGTTAAATGGGTTGGGATAATTCTGCTCCAGCGAAAATGTTTGCGGCACAGCATTTTCGATTTTGCTTAACACCAGTTTCCGAATCGCTGAATTGCGTAATTCAATAACTTCCCCGGTTTGCAACATGTGGCGGGCAATTTCTTTTTCGCCGATCATTTCTTTTAATACATATCGAGAATCTGCCTGCAAATTAAGGTTATTCGGGTGAACGCTCACCGGGAAATTAACGCCTTGCAGTATAATAACAGCTTCCGCGGCTTCGCTGAAATAGGTGCCATTGCTGAAACGGACGTCAAAGATATTTAGCGGGGGAACCGGTGGAAGTTTGTAGCGTGGTTTTGCATCAGTATCTTCTAAAGCAACATCAAAAAATAGCGTTTGGCTGCTATTGGCAACATCTTGAAAGTGAAGCGCGCTTTGCCGATCTAACGCTGCTCGTTCATTGCGGTGAACTGCTTTGGCAACATTCGTATTTTTAGGTTGTGCGCAGGAAATCGTGATGCTTCCGGATTGGTTTGCATTAACCCAATATGCTTTGCCCTGCTCAATGGCAGTGGCGACGCTATATCCGCCGGAAAAACCAAAAACATCACCCTCAATAATGTTTAAAGGGTCATCAATTTGAGCTACCAGCACCTCACAAGACGGCCCGCCAATTAAATTCCAGCCTTCATTTAAAGCGATTGTACAAGATTCCAGCGTGTTTCCGTTTATGGTAATGGTTTCCGGGTTCGGAAGATGCAGCCAATATCCTTCGCAGGAACTCATCGTTGTCGTGCTAAAATAACCGTTGTCGAAACCAAAAGGGCTTTGGCTCGCATTCGGAAATAATGTTTGGTAGTCCTGATCAGTCATATCAAACGGTAAGGCAACCATATTCCAACCACCGGAAGCATCCAAATCAAAGGTTTGAGCGACAAAGTTTTGCACTAATTGAACACTGTTAAAAACATTTAAACGCCCGCCGCTAACTGTAATGCCGTTTAATGCCTCAATGGGGTCGGTGCCGTCCAGGAGCCATTGTTTAAACATCAGGGCAGTGCCGGCGGGATCGCTTTTGTATAATTGGATTAACGATTGGCTGGCAGCGGCATACATCATGGCAATAGCGCCGGCAACCGTGGGAGTGGCCATGGAGGTTCCGGTTAAATTGCCGTAACCATTTCCCGGTAACGTGTTCAATATTGAAGTGCCGGGAGCGCCGAGATCAATCGTGGTAGCGCCAAAAGCTGCGCCGCTGTTTTTTTGATCAGTGTGTGTCGTGTTGGTAACAGCCACCATATAATCGCTGGGGCAGGCTGTCGGCACATCGCCTTGAATGTCGATATCAATGTTGATATTCGCTGTTGCGCCACAGCTCAATATACCTGCTTCGCCTAATGAATCGTAAAATTCGCACCATAGCGGGAAATCAGCCGGATCGCCAAAATCTACTCCGAACGAAGAATTGGTGACTACCACAAATGCGCCGGTCTCGCCATTGCTTTCATTGTAACGTTTCCGCATTTCCAGAACATATCCATATGCCTCCAGCACCGTTGATTCTACAGTGGAAGACCCCTGGATGAACATCGTTTTAGCGCCCCAATTCACCCCGCTAACACCGGTGGTATTATTTCCAATCGCTGTAGCAATGCCGGAAACGTGGGTTCCGTGGCTTGCTACGGTAATATTGTCGCTATCGGTAAAGACATTCCAGCCGTCAAAATCATCGATATAACCGTTGCCATCGTCATCGACGCCATTATTGGGAATTTCATCGAGATTCTTCCAGAAATTGAGATCTTGATGGTTTAAATCCGCACCATTGTCGATTACCGCTACGATAATTTCATCGCCATCCGCCGTCATGCCGCCGGTGGTTATATCCCAGGCTTCCGGGGCATCGATATCCGCATCCGGGGTTCCGCCGGTTTGCCCGGTGTTATTCAGCACCCATTGGCTGCCGAATTGCGGATCATCGGGAAAGGTGGTCGCTTCCGCATCGCGCAGTGTGATGTAATGATTAAACTGGGTATTTTTCACCACCGGGTGATTTTTTACAGCGTTTAAGGCATTCTCTGCCGATTCCAATTGCGGGTTAAATTCACACAACCAAATATTCATTCGTCGGGATAGCAATTCCAACGGTTGAAGACCTATGTTGCCGAAATCATTGGTAAGTGCATTGATTTCCACATTGCTGTGAAGTTGCACAAGCAGTTGCCCTTCTTTGAACCCTATGTTTTTTTCCTGGGCGAAGGCAGAAGAGATAATACCAATTAAGTATAGTAACATGATATATCGAACCATAAGCACCTCCATTAAATTATTGAAGAAATGTGAGTTAAATGCACCTCGTCCTTATTTCCAAGTCTCTATTCTGTCTTGTTATATGCCACTATTTCTATGTTAATCTAAACGTATCCCGATCTCAAATTTAGATTCCATCCTTTGTAGAGTATAATCAGTGGTTTGATAAATATCAACGTGATATTCGGGATTGAAATTGAACTTATTCCCGGGATTAAAAGGTGTGCGGGAAGGGAAAACCAGGTAGCCGTTTTTAAGATCAAAAATATAATCCAGGTTAAGATCGATTTTTCCATCACCACTGCCAACTTCATTAAATTCATTTAAACGATCTAATCCTATTAAAAAATTGTAGGTTTTGTTAGAATTATCATCGACTTGTTTATCTTCGCCAGTTACGGAAAGAAAAATACGCACATCAAGCGTTTTGCCTGAAATATCAGTTCCTCCCAGGTTATAAACATTTTGCATAGTCAAATCCCATGTAGGATATTGCGGATTAGGAGGGCCTTCTGGCTTGATAAGTTTTAAAAGAGCATACGATGTGTCTGTTATAACGGAATCTATTTCCTGGTGCAACATTCCCACTTTTCGAGTATCGGTTTTGAAGGCAACTGCGATGATATCGGGAAAAATAATCTGGTTGATAGACCAAAAATAACCCCTTTCGTAATTGACTTTGTAATCCTCGCCTTCTATCAAGCGTCTAAACCGGCTCTTTTCAATTTCACCTGGTATTGATTCACTTGCCTGTGTTAGAGTTTCCGGCTGAACTCCTGCAATGGCGACAATTGATTCATCCAAAGGAGGGAATCTGAGAGTGGATTTCCAAACATCTAATTGGCGAAGAAAATTTGAGGGGTTCAATTGTAAAGCCATCCTGGAAGTATCCAGGCTATTCTCAAAATCAGCGGCGTAAAACTCATCTACAAAAAAGAAGCGATTCCGAACAAATTGGTAGTCGGCCAGCCGGTAGTTTGGTTCAAAAACTTCCGGTTTGGTAGAAATTGGGTTACGGTTTGTAGAGCAGGCAAATATTAATATGGTAACACTAATCGTAAGTAGATAGTGAATTCTAAACATTTTTTCTCCTTAGAATTTATCCCCGTTAAATGAAATAGAATATTGCTTTCACTTCAAGAAATTTATTATCCTCCAAATAATTTTTTTAAAATAAAGCCTCAAAGGATGTTACACCTTTGAGGCTTTGATATTAGCGTTTCGGAATTGATTTAATTCACGATCTTACATTGCAGTTACAGTTCCGCGAATCGTAAATGTAAATGGGCTTTCATCAGAATCGTTGTTGGGAATAGAAACTCTACCCAATTTATATCCCGGCGTATTTGAGTGCAGGCGAATCCGAAACGTCGTGCATCCTCCCGGTTGTACAACGGTTGCCGGTGGGATACCGATTTGATAAAATCCCTCACCGGTTATGGAAGCCTGTCCGAGGTTTAAAGGCCCGTTGCCGGTATTGCAAATTGTAAACAAAATCGAGGTTGTTGTGCCAACCTGGGTAGAATTTGGAAATGTATAGAGATCATCCTTATTGATATTAGGAACATCCGGCGCGCTGACGCTAATTTCCGGGGGATTTGCCGGGTTTACTACACCCCTGACCAGGAAAATAAACGGATTACAATCAGGGTCATTGTTGGAAAGGGTAACCCGTGCAGTTTTGATTCCCGCAGTATTGGAATGCAAGCGAATACGTAACGTCGTGCTTCCGTTAGCCGGAACACTAGCTGCCGGTGGATTGCCAATCGGGTAAAACCCTTCGCCAACTACATTTAGTTGCCCGAGATTCAATGTAGCGTTACCGGTATTGCGAATTGTAAACAGAATCGATGTCGTGTTGCCAACGGTTGTCGAATTCGGAAATATATACAGCGCACCCTTGGCGATTCTCGAAACATTTGGCGCACTCACTTCAATTTCCGGAACATAAGCGGGCGTAACGATTCCTTTTACTCTGAAATTAAACTGATTGCACCCATGCGCATTACTCGTAATGTTAACATTGCCCATTTTATACCCGAGCAGGTTGGATTGAAAACGAACACGGAATGTTGTACTGCCACCGGGCGGAACGGATGAAACCGGGGGCACTCCGATTCGGGAAAAACCTTCCCCGCTCACATTCAGGGACTGAATATTAAGTGGTGCATTGCCATCGTTGTGAATAGTGAAAACCTGCGTCTTCGGTACTGCAACCGGGGTATTGGGAAAGCAGAACAATTCGCCTTTGGAAATATTCCCCTGGGGGCCGGTTATCCGAATTAGCGGCACATTAAGGCCTGAAACGGTAATATTTCTTGCACTAATCTGCCCAAACCAGTGCACAAATTCTCGTACCATTTGCCAATCGGTTTTGTAGAGACGTTGTAAAAGTGGCGCCCGCATTCGAATCCTAAATACGACCGTTGAACCGGGGGCGACCGGATGTGTTACGGGATAACGAATTTGATTCGTAAAAGGATCGCTGTCGCCAACGGCTCCCAGCTTATAATTGCCCTGTGGTGTCCAGGTGGTTGTTCCGGTATTTTTTACTGTAAGTTGCGCATAAAAAATAGTGCCGGGCTGCACATGGGTTGGCACGCTAAAAGCCAGAATTTTCGCATTATCTCCGGCGGCCCGGTATACTTGAACGCTCCGTTTGGCAATCCCTCCGAACCAGCGGACGCCTTCTCGTACCATCCGCCAATCCGTAACGTAGTTGCCAGGTTCATCCGGTGCGGTTAGTGTGAAATTGAAGGTATGTGTTTGGTTGGGTCTTACGGAAACACCATGCGGCAATAACTGCCGAATTTGGTTTGTGAATGGATCGCTGTCATTAACGGCGCCAAGTTTATAATTTCCCTGCCGGGCCCAGGTCGTCGTTCCGGTGTTTTTGATAGTTACTGAGGCATTAAAAGTAGAACCGGTGCGCATGGAAGCCGGTAGATTATGAGTAACAACTATGGCATTATCCGTTGCTGCTGCAATCACATTAACATATTTTACTGCGATTTCCCCGAACCAGCGCACTCCTTCGCGCACCATCCGCCAGTCGCTTCTGTAAACATTGGGCTGCATAGGAGCAGTTATCTGAAAGTTGAAGGTATGAGTTTCTCCCGGTTCGACTCTAACAGGCGGCGGTATAACGATTCGACCTCTATTGCTCAGGGGATCGCTGTCACCAACCGCGCCCAGGCGATATTTGTCAGCTTCCGACCAGGTGGTGGTTCCGGTATTTCTCATCGTTATTGAAACATTATGGGTTGAACCGGCAACCATCACAGACGGAAAATTCATCGCGATGACTTTTGCATCATCTCGTTCCGCAGCAACAACCTTGACCGTTTTTTGGGCAACTTCTCCAAACCAGCGCACGCCCTCTTGTAACATTCGCCAATCAGTATGATAGTCGCCGGGTTGGTTTGGCGCTCTTAATACCAAATTGAATATGTGGCTGTGGCCGGGTAACACCGAGCGGTCGGGCGGTAGTTGAATTCGAAGGATAGCGCTTAAGGGATCGCTATCGCCTACCGCACCTAATTTGTAGCCTGCCGCAGCAGTCCAGGTGGCGGTTCCGGTATTTTTCATTCGGATGCTAACCTGGGTCGTGGAACCGGCCACCATCGTATCCGGTAAATTTTCCCATAAAACCTGGGCATTGTCATCGGAACTGCTGGTGGAAAACTGCTCTCCCGATTTGGAAGCAACTCCGGAGGTTTTCATAAAACTGCCGGATTTATGACTGGAAAGCAATGAGTCACTGTTATGGATAGAAATAACAAGCGAATCATTTTTAGTAAAATTAGCTGATTAGCTAATCTCCTCTCAGGGCATTACCGAAGAGGGTGTTGAAG
>CAXHHS010000195.1:0-9654 GCA_964015645.1 uncultured bacterium | reverse complement strand
TACACCAAGAAGCTCGTCGGCAGCGTCAGATGTGTATAAGAGACAGGCCGCAAGAATGGATACGCTGGACCGTCTGTTTGATGTACCGCATCAAACCGGGTTTCCGACCTGCTGCATCGATGAATTTTGTGTATTTGCATCCGGTATATCAACACCAACATTTGGTCAGGATGTCTCCGGTAAAGTGGTACAGCTGCGGGTTCGTCCGGAGCAAAACAAATATGGACATATCACCGGAAGGATATTTTCGGATGACGGTATGGTATTTAACCACTATGAAGATGTACATTTATTTCAGGTCAGGCTGGATTATGGTAGAACCCTGAATCAAGCTGGAGAGGTTGTCAATGATTTTATCGATCTCGATTTGCGGGACTATGATGGAATTTTATTAAAATTTGGCAGCAGCCATTCGGTACATCTTGGCACAACTGTCATGGTTTTTACGGATGCGCCAGCATCGGTTCCCATCGCAAATTCTCTTGGAAAAAGTATACCGCCAACTGCATTGGAAGCAAGATTCGAGTTTAGAGATTTCTTCCAAGGAAATACTCCTTTGGATCTCAATGATTTGGAGCATTCCAGGATCATCGTCATTTTGATGAACGCTGCAGGGCCTGTAGATGGAGGGCAGTTAGCGCTTGAATCAGTTGTGCTGTACAAAAATCCGTAGAATTTAGTAAGTAATATATTATTAGTGGGCAAGTTTCTCATCAATTGAATACTCAGTTATCAGAATAGCCATTTTAAATGATTGGGAGATAAATAATGGACTCTCAAGTGATAGGAGCGATCATTGGTGCAGTCGCAACTATAATCGCAGCTGTTATTGGCCGCCTTTTGATACGCCGTACGGAAAGAAAATTACAACAAGAAAAATGGTATACTCAATGGAGATTCAGTCGCACGCATCACGAAGAATTAGAATTGAAGATTTCAACTTCAGGTAAAGTATCTGGAACCAGGATCACTACAGAAGAAGGACATGCACCTAAAAAATATGAAGTGACTGGTTACAAACAAGACAGTTTCTATTGGTTAGAATATCATCTGAACTCTGGAGAAGGAGGTGGAGCAATTACGCTACAAAAATTTACGCCTGGTCAATTAGTTGGACTTGTTACTTCAGTTGACTGTAACGGCACATTATTGCAATGCAGGAAAAACCATTGGCTACCTTATGATGAGAGGCTCAATTTCGAATCTAAATGGGATAAGACTTTGGCTTCGGTTCCTACACCCAATAGCATCTCTGATGTTAACTAACTGCTTTTTTAATCGTGATAGGGTTATGTTCATAACATTTCCGAGCTCATTTGAAATTTCGGTTCCCCAATTTAAACGCGGTATTTACTCCGCCGTTTAATTATCCTGCATCACTTTAAGCCACTTCAAAATATACTCCGTAAATTCCGTTAGAAAAGATAGTAAGCGATTGGCCTATTCTGCGGTGGACAGTTCCCCAGCGTCATATAATGCAGCACCTTGATGGCACCTTCAATTTCCGGTAAAACATCTTACGGGTGGAATTTGTCTATCCGGTAGTTTGATCGCCAGAAATATTTTTTTGACTTCGAAAGTTGCAAGTTGGAAAGTTCTTGCTTATTTTGGAATGAGGATTGGGGAAAGGAGGTTAAAGCAAACCGAATATTGATTTTAAATAATTTGAGCAAAATGTTTCTTATATAAGAAAAGAACATGCTAAGTTAAATAAAAACAACCTATGTTTTATGTTAAAAATACAGGTTAATATTATGTTAGGTTTTAACAAGGAGGAATTACAAAAAAGATATGCCAAAACCTTCAAAAATTCCAGAAAATCAGTTAGCTCGTGTTTATAGACTTGAAAAATTGTTCGAGGAAGCTCTAAACTCTGGAAATCTAACAAAAGCAAAAATTGCATTAAATGATCTGAAAGAAATTCTTGAAAGATTTCATCACAACGCTAGAATCTTACAGGCATATTTAAAATTATATGAAACAGCCTTAGAAGCATGGGATATTGAACTTGCTAAAAGAGGGTTTCAGTTTGTGAGGGAAAAAGCGAATAAGCGAACTAGATTGTATCTCGAAGCAACAACATTACTTGCCATTACGCATTTAAGAGATCAAGATATTTTCTCTGCCGAGCCTCTAATGGCAGAAGTTTTGAAAAATGATACTATAATCAAGTCAGAAGAGCAAAGGAGAATTTTTAGGAAAGAAATAATAGTTAGATTTGATCAAGAGGGAGCGTTATCATCATTGGCTAAAAGCCATCCTGAAGTAATTAGAGAAGCTCAAATTCATCAAGATGCCATACGATTATTAAGGCAGGGTTTAAGTGATGAGGAATTAGAAGAAAATTTAGGCCAAAAGATACCTCAGGAGGTTAAGGATTTTATTCTTAAAGTGGATATGCTGTCTAAAAATGTTCTTCCATATACTCAAAGATTGATGTTACCAAGTCCCAAAGATGTAATAAAAAACCGCCAAGTGGCCTCTCTTGTTTTTAATGCTATAAAAAGGAGGCTTTTCGTCTATATTTGCGATGAAGATTCTGAAAGTTATCAAGCTTGGATAAATGGTGGATTAGATGCCATTGTAAGCAAAAGCTATGTTGCAAGCGCAGTAGTAGCTGCACTGGCAGATTTAAGGATTGGAGTAAGTGCAGTCGCGGTAGGAGTTACTGCGCTGCTTATAAAAAAAGGATTAGAGAATTTTTGCAATAACTACAAGCCGAAATCTTTAATGATTCTTAGGAAAAGAGGATCTTAAAGAGAATTTCGGAAATAAACTTGATTTGCTACCCATGCCTAAAAGATTATTGAGGGTAATGAAACCGGCATTGGGACAGTAAATATTATCCCTTTGTAAGTTAAAAAATTAACCTAACTTTAGTTCAAGCCGACGCCGGCACAATTCGCATTAAAAGAATATTCTGTGGCAAGTGTGCCGGCGCCGCTTAACATGAGCGTTATAAGCAAATAAGGATTGTAAAACATATAAGAAATCGAAGGGAAGTTCATTGAATCAAAATAGCACAAAACATCTCGCAATATTCCTTTTCTTTACACTGATGACTGTTTCCTGTAATAAACCTAATAGCGAATCGACAGGCAGGATGCCACCTTATGCGAAATCCGAACCGATAAATACACCTGTGATTTTCGGGCCAGGTGTGATTTCCACCGAGTTAGCGGAATTTGGAACCTCATTTTCACCGGATGGCGAGACTGTTTACTTTAATCAATGGTTGGGTTTAAATGAAGACCGCAGGGTGTTAAAAATTGTCAAATCAACCTATCAAAACGGAGATTGGTCGAAGCCGGAAGAACTCTCCTTCTCAGATGGCACTTATGATGACATCGATCCATTCGTTACCCATGATGGCAAACGACTCTATTTCAGTTCAAATCGCCCGCTCAACGGAAATGATCCTAAAGATGATTTTGATACCTGGTATGTTGAATTAACGGAAACCGGCTGGGGTGATCCAATAAATCCCGGTGCACCTTTAAATAGCGAGCGAAGTGAGGTGTTTGTCTCTGTTACAAATGCCGGCACAGTTTATTTCAGCGCTCGCAATGGTGCTAGACATATTCACCGCTCGATAGAGAAAAACGGCCAATACCAAACTCCCGAACGAATTTCGCTGGGACTGCCGGATAGTGTAAGTATTGGAAATCCAATGATCGCAGCAGATGAAGATTTTCTCATTTTTTCTTCGCGGATGTTGCCGGGAGAAGGAAGCTCGGATCTGTTTATATGCCTACGAAGCGCAAGCGGAGAATGGGGTGAAATAAAAAACCTCGGTAAGCAAATAAACTCCAATTATAGAGAATTTGCCCCAGGTATAAGCCCGGACGGCCAATATCTATTTTTTACTTCCGAACGGCCTGGCATTGTCGAGGCTGTTAGTGAGGGCCGCCCCCCGGGAGATTTGTATCAAATATCAATATCGCAAATTATAAAGCGATGAGCTTTTTTACGAATTCGACCCAACCATAGTCTATCTTTCAACTTATCGAAAAAAAATATCAAATCTGTTTTAATACCCTATATTATTCACAGCCCATCGCTTGGGGCTGAAGCCGGATGAGATGAAATATGCGATTTATGCTGCCACCATTCAGTAATTTATAATGCCCTATCTACTTGTTCTTAAGATAGATAGATCATATTTAATTAGCGCTTATGTAACCACCGGATCATCTTTATAAACCTCAAAATTGATGTTGTCTACCCGGGGAAGTGCCCGGAAACTAAGCACCGCGACTAACTGAAGATACAGACTCATAATCACTTGATTGAGATGGCGTAAATCGAATGCATTAAAGGCGATATTGATTGTTATAAATAGCGTCGCCACAATGCTTACAAACACCAATGATTTTATGGTAAGCTCAATTTGCCTATTTCGATCTTCATTGGCCTGGTACGGGTCTCGTTTTTTTCCATACAAGTTCCAGGCAATTATTCCGGCAAAAAGCAGGTTGGTAGCTGTTATTCCAACAATGTTCCAATATCCACCAAACCAGGAAAATCCGAATTGATTGACGTAGATAATAAACCCTATAAACGCGAAATATATGAAAACAGCTAAGCCGATCATTGCAGGTGAAATAAAATCAAACAAGCGGCGAGGTTGCAGCTCGGCCTTACGAGTCGTTCGCGAATCTGTTTTTCGCATGAGTTTGAAATATTTAAACGATCCTATTTCTATGAGCATCATGGGGAAAAACTGCACCATAAAATAGGTGACCACAACGCCGCCCCAATCATCATTACTGGAATCTCCTAACAATACAACCATTAAAAACAAACCGATCAGCAGTATAACTAAATTCATATTCTTGTAATTGCGGCGTGCTTTTTCATAATATTCAACCGGTTTCGGATAAAGCTTGGGATATTCCGATGGTGGATATGTTTCGGCCACAAAATTCATGCGGCTGAGCATTTTTCTTGGATAATAAAATGATATAAGGATAACCTGGCTTAAAAATACAACGTAAAATAAAATATCTTCTAACATGTCATTCTCCTCATTTGTTACGATTATTCATTACATTTCTGAATGCAATCCGGATTTCGGAATCAGTTGCGCCTGATCCTCGAATTTCCGTGATTACGTCACTTAATTTGGAAACCACCCATTCATTCAAATCAATCGTACAGTTAACTTTGGCATCCGGGTGAATAACAGTACCGCGGTACCCCCTGGTTTGAATGACGGAGTCACGCTCCAATAACCGGTAGGCTTTCGCCACTGTGTTGTGGTTCAATTCCAGGTCGTTTGCAAGCTGCCGGATGGAAGGCAGGGCAGTTCCCGGGCTTAACTCGCCGCTGAGAACAGCGTTTTTAATTTGTTCGATCAATTGTGCAAACACCGGAACCGAATTGCTAGTGTTGATAATTATTTCCATAAATTTGTTCTCCAAATATACTACTTGAACTAATAGTACAAGTCAAGCAAAGAATACGCAAGTAAAAAATAAAGTTTCATGATCTTTTAAAAAGTAACTTTATCGAATTGAAACAGTATTTATTTTGATTGCCGTTTTCTATATATCAGAAAGAGGTGGTTAAAAATTTGGCATCCGGTAAATCTTGTACATCCTGTCAAAAAAATCCTACCAAAAAAGGAGTATCAAGGTGTTCAAAAACTATCTCAAAATTTCAATTCGCAGTTTGCTTCGCTATAAAGTATATTCGCTGATTAACCTGTTGGGTCTCGCGATTGGCATTGCCTGTTGTTTGCTGATATTGCTCTATGTTCAATACGAGCTTAGCTTCGACCGCTATCATGAAAATGCCGATCGGATTTACCGTACCGTTGGCGATAGCAAAGTGGATGGCGTGGGAGAAGAGCCATCAAGTGCGCCATTCCCGGTTGGTCCTACGCTAAAAGCGGATTTCCCGGATGCCGTTGAAGCCAGCGCACGGTTTTTCAATTTCCAAACCCAAACATTATCGATTGAATATGAAGACAAACGCTTTAATGAAAAATATTTTTTTATGGTGGATTCCACGGTTTTTGACATTTTCACAATTCCGTTTATCATTGGCAATCCCCAAACCGCATTAGATGGGCCAAACTCAGTGGTCATTTCGGAATCAATCGCCAAAAAATATTTTGGCAACGCAAACCCGATGGGAAAAATCCTTAAATTCGAAGGCCAGGTCGATCTCAAAGTTACCGGCGTTATAAGAAATACGCCCTCGAATTCTCATTTTCGATATGACCTCCTCGCTTCCCTTTCCACATTAAAAGTGATGTGGGGTGGCAGCTTACCGCAAAACTGGTATTGGAATCCCTGCTGGACGTATGTATTGTTGAACAAAAATGTTCAACCGCAAACACTGGAAGCGCGCTTTCCCGATTTTATCCAGAAATACTACTCTGATCAGATTAAAGATAAAACCAAACTCTTTTTGCAGCCGCTAATAGACATCCACCTCCACTCTCACCTCGATTTTGAAATTGAGCCGAACAGCGATATCTCTTACGTGTATATTTTTTCCATCATTGCGGTGTTCATTTTACTCATCGCCTGCATCAATTTTATGAACCTGGCTACCGCACGCTCCGCCAATCGCAGCCGGGAAGTGGGGATGCGGAAAGTGCTGGGCGCGTACCGTTTTCAACTCATCAAACAGTTTTTGGGAGAATCAGTGTTGCTAAGTTTTATCGCTTTGTTATTAGCGATTATTATGGTGGAAGCCGTTTTACCAACCTTCAATAATTTATCCGGCCGGGAATTGGTAATTAATTATTTTGAAAACGGCGTATTACTGATTGGTTTATTCGTGATAGCGATTACCGTTGGCATCATTGCCGGCATGTACCCGGCGCTATTTGTTTCTGCATTTCAACCGGTTAAAGTGCTAAAAGGATCGTTGCAAAGCGGTGCAAAAAGTTCAACAGTTCGAAAAATGCGGGTGGTCTCGCAATTTGCGCTTTCGATTATTTTGATTATTGCGACTGGCATTTCTCATCAGCAATTGAATTATTTACGAAACGAGAAATTAGGTTTCGAAAAAGAACAGGTGCTGCTAATGCCTATTTTTCGCACGCCGGTAACGACGCAGTACGAAGCTTTTAGCAACCGGATTGTGCAACATCCGAACGTTGCCAGTGCAACCGGAATTTATAAAATTGTCGGTTCGAAATTCGATACCGACAGCTACTTTCCGGAAGGTATCCCCTCCGGTGAACCAATCCAGTTTCCCTTCCAAATGGTGCAGCACGATTTTATTGAAACCTTTAACATGGAGCTGATTGCCGGGCGGGATTTTTCTCGCGATATGCCCACGGATCGTTCTGATGCCGTAATCATCAACGAAGCGACTGCTCGCCACATGGGCTGGTCGACAGAAGAAGCAGTCGGGAAAAAATTCGCCAACACCGGCCCGTTAGCCAACGACAAGGTGCGCGTCATCGGCGTTGTAAAAGATTTTAACTTTGCCTCACTCCATCACACGATTCAACCTTTTGTGGTCGATCTTGCCGATACCAACATCGCGCAATTTTTTACGCGATATGTTGCGGTAAAGCTGCTGCCCGGAAATCTCCGGGAGACACTTGACTTTTTGCAAGAAACCTGGGCAGAATTCGCCCCAAGTCGCAATTTTGATTATTTCTTTCTGGATGAAAATTTGAATGCGCTTTACAAAGCGGAAGAAAACCTGGGCCGGATTTTTACCACCTTTTCCGTGCTGGCAATATTCGTCGCCTGTTTGGGATTGTTTGCGCTGGCATCTTTTACTGCCGAGCAGCGCACCAAAGAAATTGGGATTCGTAAAACACTTGGCGCAACAGTTTCCAACATTACATTATTGCTATCAAAAGAATTTGCTATTTTAGTAATCTTGGCAAATCTAATCGCCTGGCCAGTGGCGTATTTCGCGATGAACCGCTGGTTGCAGGATTTTGCTTTTCACACCACAATTAATCTCTGGATATTTTTAATTGCCGGAATTTCTGCGCTTTTAATTGCAATATTAACAGTTAGTTACCAGTCCATCAAAGCGGCGCTAACCAACCCCGTGGATGCGTTGAAATATGAATAAAGGCGCATTGGGCAAAGCGCAGAGTGCAGAGAGAAATTATACTTACTTCGAAAGTCTGAAGCTATATGTTAATCTATTTGCAGTATTAAATCGATTGCCTGTTGGAAAAAGTTTGGTCGATATTTATCTTTGCTCAAAAAATAATGACATAGGCAATGGCAAGAACAACCCGGATCGAACTTTTTAAAGACAACTTCAAATTTTCCAGCGGGCATTTTACGATTTTTTCCAAAACCCATCGTGAGAATTTACACGGGCACAATTTTCGGGCCGGAATTATCATCACATCGCGAGTGGAAGAAGACGGCATTACGTTTGATTACGGCCTTTTCAAGAAAAAGACCGAACACCTTTGCAGCGAACTAAATGAACATTTCCTCCTCCCGGCAAATTCTCCCCATCTGAAAATCGAAACCACCGAAACCCATATCTTTGCCCATTTTAACAGCGAGAAAATACCCTTTCTAAAACGGGATGTTTTGGTTTTACCAATCACTAACGTGACATTGGAAGAATTAGCCCATTGGTTTTTAAACCGGTTTTTGGAAGACGAAGCCACAATTAAAACTTACGCCATTGAAGCAATAGAAGTAAAAGTTTTTTCTGGCCCGGGACAGTCGGCCTCAGCAAATTGGAGTGCAGAATGAATAAAGTATTGGTGATTACCGGCGCAAGTGCCGGCATTGGGAAAGCGACAACAGAACTGTTTTTACAAAACGGATGGCGCGTCATTAACTTATCACGGCGGCCATGCCCGGTTCAGGATGCCATCAGCTTACGGGTTGATTTGACGAAGCCAGGGTTTTTAGATGAGATTAAATCGGATTTGGAAACGCAATTGGCCACAGCAGACTGTATTTGCCTCATTCACAATGCCGCCTGGTTGAATAAGGATTCGTTTCAAACGCTGTCGGGAGATGTTTTTCGAGAGGTGCTGGAAATTAATATGATTGCCCCGCAAGTGCTTAACTATTTCATTTTTCCGTTTATGAAATCGTCATCTTCGATTTTGTATATCGGATCGACGCTTTCCGAAAAAGCGGTTCCCGGGGTATTTTCCTATGCCGCAACAAAACATGCCAACATCGGCATGATGCGGGCGACCTGCCAGGATTTAGCAGACACCGGCATCCACACCGCCGCCATCTGTCCCGGTTTTACCGACACCGAAATGCTGAATAACCATCTAAATCATGATGAGGAAATTTTAAACGCGGTCAAATCGATGAGCGCATTTAACCGCCTCATAACGCCACAGGAAATCGCTGAAACGTTGCTTTTCGCGGCGACAAACCCGGTGTTAAACGGGGCGGTTTTGCATGCGAATTTGGGACAAATAGAAAGGTGAAAACGTGCTTAAGTGTTCCAATGTTAAAGTAACTGATTCGTTATAAAGCCAGTGAAGATTACTTGCCCACTCGAATACTGGAGGGCGCAGCACAAATTATACATTTCATATCAACATGTCACGGTCTATCATCCCGTAGGGATGAACGAGAATAGCCCAGAAATTTATTTCTGGATAAGAATCAAGTGCTGTCTGAAGTCCCGTAGGGCTACGGTTTATACACAAGTTTACAAAACTTGATAAATTTTTGA
>CAXHHS010000194.1:0-9658 GCA_964015645.1 uncultured bacterium | reverse complement strand
ATCTACCCCAAGAAGCTCGTCGGCAGCGTCAGATGTGTATAAGAGACAGTTTTGGCGGCATTACACCGCCAAAATGGCGATACGGTTATCGCCGTTATCGTAACGGATGGCAGTGGTTCGCGGGCCGGTGGATTGAAAAAAGAGGAGATGTCCAAACAACGTCATCAAGAAATGCAAGCTGCGGCAAAAATTTTGGATATTGAATTTCGCTGGCTGGGCTTGCCGGAAGGAGAGTGGCGGGTGCAGGAAGCGGAGAAGCAGCTATCACCATTGCTGAAAAATGCCGATCTGATTTACGCGCCATCCTGCATCGATTTTCACCCGGAACACCTTCGCGTTGCACGAGTCGCCGCAAGTTTGGTTAATGAAAAACATATTATTCGGGCATTTGAATTAGGTGTGCCGTTGACATCAATTTTAGCAAACGTCGTTATCGATATTAGCAGTGCCGCCTCACAAAAAGAAAGAGCGCTGGATGCTTTTGAAACACAATCCGGGGCGATTTATTCGCTAAAGCGGATTTCCCGCTATCGTGCAGCATTTTACAAAGTGCCTGTGGTGGAAGTGTTCTGGCAAATGACCGGGAAGGCGTATCGCAGCCTGGTGGCTACCGGAGATTGGAAGAAAATTGCCAATTGCCCTTATCGCGGTATTCGCTCCCGGCCATTTTCCGACCCCCTGGCGTATCTCACCGGGCGAAAAGAACGCCGTAGACTTGTTCAGCTGTTAAATGCCAAACATTAGGCACAGTTCACATTAGATTGGCATTTTTTATAACAAAATGATTATGAGCAAAATAATTAGGATCACTTTGCCCATAATCATTTTGCCTTTCATCCTAACTACTCAAAGTAAGGTTGCAACTATTATAAAAATGACAACCAGATCAAAGAAAAACATCGTTCTCCTTGTCCCCGGCTTTCCAAAAGATGAAGATGACTCAGTATGCATCCCGGCGTTGCAGCAATACGCGCTTCAATTGATCCGCCAATTTCCTGATGCCAGGCTTTCGGTAATTGCATTTCAATACCCGTTTACGAATGGGAAATATCGCTGGCATGGAGCCGAGGTTTATGCCTGCGGCGGCAACAGTCGTAGGCGATTGGGGCGTATTTTTACCTGGTTAAAAGCGGCGATCTATTTTTTGCGAATCCATTTTGGAGAGCACGTTTCCACCATCCACAGTTTTTGGTTGGAGGAATGCGCCTTCTGCGGGCAATATCTCGCTAAGCTATTGAAAATTAAGCATGTTGCGACAATTATGGGACAGGATGCTCGCCCCGGAAATATCTATTTAAAGCATCTCGATTTTCAGAAAATGACCGTTACCTGTCCCTCGCAATTTAGTGCGGATATTTTAAAAAGCGCGCATGGAAAAACCGTGCAAAAAATCATCCCGATTGGGTTAGATACCGGCCATTTTTCGCCGCCGGAATCATCAAATCGCGATATTGATATTTTGGGCGCAGGCGCTTTAATTTCCCTAAAGAATTATAGGCTTTTTGTAAACATCATCGCAGATTTAATCCAAAATTTTCCCGATCTTAAAAGCGTCATCATCGGTGACGGAGAAGAATTTAACGAATTAAGCGATATGATAAAAAAACGGCGGCTTCAGAAAAATATTCGACTAACTGGCCAACTGCCGCGCGCAGCGGTAATTCAATACATGTATCGCAGCAAAATTTTTCTGCATCCTTCAACGTACGAAAGTCAGGGTTATGTTTTCCCGGAAGCGCTTTATTGCGGGATGACGATAGTTTCCTTTCCCGTCGGAATAGCCGAGCCGTCGGATCGATTTTGGGTTTGCAATGATGAAATGGAAATGCACCGTATTGTCAAACAGCTACTTACTAAAAAGTTCGATTATCAGCCGCTGCTGTTAAAAGCAATCGATGAAACAGTGATGGAATATTGGGAGTTGTATCATTGAAATTACACTGCCCGAACTGCCATGAATCGCTTGATTTTGAGCAGCTAAAATGCTGCAATAATCATCGTTTCAAGTACGAAGATGGTGTTCTGATTTTATTAGAAGAAAAATTCGAGCGAATATTAAATCCATTTCTGGATAAATTTACCCCGGTAAGCAAAACGGAAAACAGAAACCACTTAGCTCCCCCGGATTATGAGAAACTCCCCTTTGGAAAAGCGGTGGAAAATAACAAAGAATGGCGGCTAAGATGCTACGATCTGGAAATCATTGTGCAGCTTTTACAGGGACGAAAAAGGCAGCGTATCCTGGAGATTGGTCCCTTTAATGGATGGCTAACGCACCGGTTGGTTAAAACAGGACATCAACTAACCGTTATTGACTATTTTATCGATGAACCCATTGGTTTGAAAACCAAAAAATTCTATCGCCAGGAATGGCAAGCCATTCAAATGGATGTTCGGGATTTATCAATCTTCCGGGAAAAATTCGAGGTAATTATCTTGAACCGCTGTTTACAATTTTTTGAAAACCCGGTCGAATATCTAAAATCAGTGAAAAATTATTTGGATGAACAGGGATTGTTGATTATATCGGGGATGCAACTCTTCAAAAACCCTTTTCGAAAAATCGAACAGCTTCAAAAAATGAAACAGGAATTTCTTCACAGGTATCATTTTCCGGTATCCTTTATTCCCACCAAAGATTACTTGGATTTTAATGATAAACAACGTTTAGAATCGGAAGGAGTAAAGTTTTATCGCTACCCGCAATTAAAAATGGCCAATTTAAGAGCTGTGTTACAACCCAAAATATCCGGGCATTATTATGGGGTTTATTTTGCTTGAATATAATTCTACCCTCAAAAAAGTTTTGTTAAAACAGAACCCGGGTCATAAATTGAATCATAAAAGTTTATAATAGAAATATCGTATTCGGGTAAAGTTTTGATGATAAGCATAAACAGACAAGCACCAATGGACTACCACTACCTGAGACACTTAGCAAAAACGGGAGGCGGTTATATTCATCCTCACGGCAAGGCTGCTACAGAAATCCTTATTGAGTCACTGGCATTGGGTGAAAATCAACGGATTTTAGAAATCGGCTGTGGCACCGGGGCAACTTTGGTCCAAATTGCCTTGAGGTATAATGTTCAAATCGACGGTATCGATTTGCTGCCGGAAATGTTAAAAGTCGTCCGAAGGCGTGTGAGTCTAACCGGGGTGTCCCAAAATGTGCGTTTGCATTTGGTCGAAAGCGGTTCTCCGCTGCCATTTGAAAATAAATCTTTTGATCGTGTTTTTGCTGAATCGGTGCTCGGCTTTCAGGGTGCTGTTTCGGCAGCGTTACTCATTAAAGAGGTATATCGGGTTTTAAAAGAAGGCGGTCTTTTTGTTGTGAATGATGCGATTTGGAAAGCGCCGACATCATCGGAAATTGTAACGTTTATCAATCAATCGTGCCTGACGGATTTCGGCTTGAGACAGGCGTCCGAACAACCCTGGAAATTGGAGGATTGGCTGGCATTGATGGAAGACACTGGTTTTACAGTGATTTCCTATGATCTATTGGAAAACTATTTTTCGAATGGATCATTAAAAAATTCCAAAATAATCAGCAACAAGGAAATGATTTCAAATTTGCTTACCCGGTTTTACCGGCTAAAAGCATATTGGCAGCCCTCCTTGTTCGCGCAGTGGCTGCGATACCGGAAGTTATTGATCGAACATCGAAACGATGGTAAATTTGTGGAATCGAGATTGTTTGTTTTAAAAAAGTTGTCGAATGAATAAGAAAAACAAAATCATCCTCTTTAACCCTCGCAGTGCCTGGTCGAAACATCGCATTCCCAACTCTATCTTGCAATTGGGCGCCTGTTTGGAAGGCCGCTATGAGTACGTGTTTGTCGATGGGAATCGCGAAGAAGACCCCTGGCAGGTTGTCGAGACTTACTTAAATAGCGGGGAATTTCGCTATTTTTGTTGCACAACAATGCCAGCATTGCAGCTAAAGCAGGCCATCCCGATTTCGCAAAAAATACGCGAGTTGTTTCCGGGAGTGACGATCATCTGGGGTGGCTATTTTGCCACAAATCAACATCGCACGGTATTGAATTCCGGCTATGTGGATTATGTTGTGGCGGGGCCGGGCGATGTGGCGTTTCCGGCGCTGCTAAATGCGTTGGAAAATGGGGGGGCGGTGGATCAAGTTGAAAACTTGATTTACAGGCCGCGCGAACAAATCGTAAAGACAGCAAAAGCAGCGCTGCTGAATCAGGATACACTACCGCCGCTGCCGTATGAGAGGTTGCACCAAACCTACTCGATGGATGAGTATCTGGGCAACACGTATTTAGGCAAAAAGACCGCCGCTTATCATTCCAGTGTTGGCTGTCCCTTTACTTGCTCTTTTTGTGCTGTAGTGCCAATTTATAATGCCCGCTGGCGGGGGAAATCCGCTGCCAATATTTATAAAGACATCAAATTTTTGAAAGATCGTTTTGGTGCGGATTCCGTAGAGTTTCATGATAATAATTTTTTTGTTTCCGAAAAACGCACCGTGGAGTTTGCCCGGCTAATTAACCCGGAAAATATGGTTTGGTGGGGAGAAGCGCGTATCGATACGCTGGATAAATACAAAGACGAGTCCCTGGCGCTAATGCGCGAATCCGGTTGTAAAATGATCTTTTTCGGTGCGGAAACCGGCAACGACGAAGTGCTGAAAAAAATGGACAAAGGCGGCACCCAAACCGGAGAGCAAATCAAAGCGTTTGCGGAGAGACTGGCCAAATTCGACATTGTACCGGAATACTCTTTTGTGTTAGGTACCCCGGCAGAAACTTCCGAAAAGGTAATGCAGCAAATCGATGAAGATATTGCCTTTATCAAAACGATCAAAGAAATTAATCCCAATACCGAAATCATCATCTACGTTTACAGCCCGGTACCCACAGAAGGCTCGGAATTATACAACGCGGTGCTGAACAGCGGTTTCCGTTTTCCGGAAACGCTGGAGGATTGGATCAATCCGCGGTGGGAGAATTTCGATCTTCGCAAAAACCCGCTCACTCCCTGGCTCACGGAAGAGATGGTTGATAAAATTCTGAATTTCGAAACCGTACTCAACGCATATTACCCCACGGTTTCCGATGTTAAACTCACCGGTTTTCAACGCAAGGCGATGCGCTGGCTTTCCGGTATTCGTTATAAAAAAAACTGGCTGAAATTTCCCTATGAACTACGCTTTCTGCAAACCCGCTGGCTGCGCTACCGGCAACCGGAAATTGAGGGATTTTAATGATTTTAAATTTTAATCTTTTAAAAACGATTTTTTTTACGCTGTATTTCATATCATTTTTCTTCCCTCTGTATGCTCAATCCGGGCTTTTATTAAAACATGCGGATATTACGCGCGGTAAAGTTTTAAGCAATCGCGAAGAGGTTAAAATCCTGGAAGGAAATGTACATGTGCAGCAGGATTCCACCGAGATATTTTGCGATAAAGCGACATACCATCCCCTACGAGATATGCTGGTGCTGGTCGGAAATGTAAAATTAACCCGGGGAAATGACATATTAACCGCTAAAAAACTTACCTACTACGAGCTGGAAAAATTGGCCATTGCCGAGAACGATGTTTACCTGGATCGCCCCGGGCAAAATATGCGCTCGGAATACCTTGAGTATTATTATGAAACGGATAGAGCATTTGCCAGAACGAATTTAATCTTAACCGATGAGCCTTCAAATGCTTTTGTTACCGCTATTCAAGGCAAGTATAGCCCGGAAGAAAATTTTAGCAGGGTAGAAAAAGATGCCCATTTTTGGCAGATTAACCGCTTTAGCGGCGATACACTCCATATTTATGCCGAAGCAATGGAATACCATTTTAAACCCATCCGCAAAGCGATTGCCACCGATTCTGTTCGAATTATTCGCGGCGATTTAACCGCGCGTTGCGACTCCGCGGTTTATTTGCTGGATGAAGAAAAAGTATTTCTTGAAATGAATCCGCAAGCTGAGCAGCAAAACAATCAAATGGCCGGCCAGCAAATGGAATTGGATCTGAAAGGTATGGTCTTACACCGTATTACCGTTAAAGGCCGGGCCGTCGCAAAATCGGTAGAGGATTCCACTAACGGAAAAATAAACCAATTAACCGGCCAGGAAATTATCGCTTTTCTAAAAAACAGAAAAATTAACGAGTTATGGGCTGTTGATAATGCCCGCAGTCTTTATTACATTAAAGATCAAAACCAGGAACAGGGTATTAATACCGCTTCTGCGGATACGATCCGAATTTATTTTAAAGGCGGAGAGGTCGATAACATTTCGGTAAAAGGCGGATCGCAAGGCATTTTTTACCCGGCAGATTATAAAGGTGAAATTGAGACGGAGTTTTGATGCTATCAATCCTTAGAGCAGAAAATTTAGTAAAAATTTACGGCAAACGCCGGGTGGTTAACAATGTTAGCCTGCAAGTAAAGCAAGGGGAAATTGTGGGATTATTAGGCCAAAATGGCGCCGGGAAAACCACATCCTTTTACATGATTACCGGTTTAATAAGCCCTAACTCCGGTAAAATTTTCCTGGATGATAAAAATATAACCTCGTTAGCGATGTACAAACGTGCTCGTTTGGGAATGGCCTACTTGCCGCAAGAAGCTTCTATCTTTCGTAAATTAACCGTAGAAGAAAACCTGGTAGCGATTATGCAAGCGCTGGGCTTTTCCCGGCAGGAGCGAGAAAAACGCGCGCAAGCGATCATGGAAGAATTGCGAATAACCCATATCGCCAAAAATAAGGGATACAATTTATCCGGCGGGGAGCGGCGGCGAACGGAAATTGCCCGCTCACTGGTCAACAATCCCAAGTTCATTTTGTTAGACGAACCGTTCGCCGGTGTTGATCCGATTGCCGTTCAGGATATTCAAAATATCGTCGTTAGCTTAAAAGAGAAAAACATCGGTATTTTGATTACCGATCATAACGTGCACGAAACGCTCTCGATAACCGACCATGCCTATTTAATGTTCGAAGGAAAAGTGTTAAAAGAAGGCGACAGCGAATTTTTAGCCAACGACCCGGAAGCGCGGAAATTGTATTTGGGGGAGAAGTTTCAGTTGCACCGGTAACCCTATTACTGGTATTAATTACGATTTCTCGTTCCCAATGTCTCTTTGGGAACGCAATAATTTGCGAAACTCCGGTTTCGCCGGTTTTTCAAGCCTGAAAACAAAGTTTCCAATGTTATGCATTCCCAAACCGGAGTTTGGGAACGAGTATAAGTTCGAATCTTATCTGTTCTCCATTGGGGGCAGTATAGCTAATTTATTTGTTTGTTCGGCGCCACCTATATATAAGGTTTCTCACTATGGTTAAAATTGTCGAGCTTTTCCTGAAGCTGTTGGATAATCCGCTGACGGATGTTTTTTTATCGCTCGGAATCTCCGAAAATGTAGCGAAAACGCTTTCAGCGGCAATCATTACATTGTTCGTTTGGCAGGCCGGAATATGGTTAATAAGACTGCAAGAGCGGTTTAAAAACAACAAGACTGCCAGAGATTTAAAACCGGAATTTGATTATTTAACCATTAAAAGTTACAGGGATATTTTTATTCCCACCCGCTACGCACGGATTTCGCCCAACCGTTACGATAATCCCCACGAAGCGCATAAACACGATGAACCTCGCAAACTGATTCCCTTTATGATTAATAAATCATTTAATGAAAGGGTTAAAAGTGAAAAGTTCTATTTGATATTGGCAGACTCCGGTATGGGAAAAACGGCCTTTATGGTGAATTTATATATGACCTATCATTCCCTGTTCAATTTTCGTAAAAAACTCAATCAACAGATGAGATTATTTCGCTTTCAGCCACCCGATATCAACAACCCGGTTGATCTTATTGACAGAATAAAAATGATTGAAGATGAAGATGCGAAAAATATGATTTTATTACTCGATGGCCTGGATGAGGATCCGTTTATTCTATCGAAAGATCCCACCATTTCTGATGAAGATGCTTTTGAATCCCGGCTGAATGATATCGTTAGTAATACCATTCGTTTTTCTGATGTGGTTATTACCTGCCGTACGCAATACTTTCCACAGCAGGAATTGCAGGATTACGAACTGAATATTCGCAAACCCTCCGGAGGGTTCTATAAATTAAATAAATATTACCTGTTCCCATTTTCTGATGGTGAGGTTGCTAAATATTTAAACAAAAAATATGGCCGCTTTAAATTCTGGAATTGGTCGAAGAAAGAAAAAGCTGTCAAGCTGATCGATAATTCCCATAAACTGATGTCGCGGCCGATGCTGCTGTCTTATTTGGATGATTTGGTGATCGATGAAAAAGCGTATGAATTTAGCCATCAAATTTATGAGACTTTAATTGAAAAATGGTTGATCCGCGAAAGTGAAAAATGGAAAAAAAGCGCTGAGCAGGAGGCCTTTAGAAATAATTTACGCAAGCTGGCGCGTGAAACAGCGCTGCATATTTACCAAAACTGGCAATCGAACGGGGTATTGTATATTGGTAAAAAAGATGCCCTTCAAATTGCACAAACCCATAAAATTGAGCTAAGCCCGGATGAGGTTAAGGGGAAATCTTTACTCACTTGCGATCCTTTATTAAATTGGAAATTTGCCCACAAATCCATTCTGGAATATTTTTTAGCGAAAGAATGTGCGGAGAATTGGCAGTTTGCATTTCAGTTCAATTTTACCGGGATGGATATGGTAAAACATTTCTATGGGGAAGTGGCGCCTGATTTTAATCCGACGCATTTTGTAAAGGTAAAAGGCGGAACGTTTTTGATGGGAAGCTTGGATAATGATAAAGATGCTTATGATAGGGAAAAACCGCAGCATAAAGTTATCGTGTCTGATTTTTCGATCGCTAAAACCCCTGTAACTCAAAAGCTATGGCGCAAGGTTATGGGCAGTAATCCTTCCCATTTTAAAGATTGCGATGATTGCCCGGTAGAAAGTATCAGTTGGGATGATGTCCAGGAGTTTATTGACAAACTGAATGCCAAAATCGGGGTAACATTTCGTTTGCCAACTGAGGCTGAATGGGAATACGCCGCTATCGGGGGGCATAAAGCGCTTTTCGAAAAGGGGGGCGGAAATATTCACAACAGAAAACACAAATACGCCGGTAGTGACAATTTGGATGAAGTGGGCTGGTATCGTGAAAATTCAAATAACAAAACACATCCTGTAGCAGCAAAACAGCCCAACGAACTGGGGATTTATGACATGAGCGGCAATGTTCGTGAATGGTGTTCGGATTGGTTTAGTGAAAATTACTATGTAGAATGCAAGCAGCAGGAAGCTATGGAGAATCCTACTGGGTCGCCAATAGGTTCGAACCGTGTGTTGCGCGGCGGCAGTTGGAACTTTAATGCGCAGCTTTGCCGTTCGGCGTATCGCGGCAACGACCCGCCGGGCGGCCGCTTCAGCCGTATCGGCTTCCGCCTGGTGTTCGTCCCGTAGGTAGCGGCAGTTCGTTCCGGCTTTACCTGCCTCCGGGGAGCTACGCTTGAGCAAGAGCGAGTTGTTGGAATGGAGAGAGCGGGAGCGAAGGGACGAAGCGACCGGCGAACGGAGTGAAAACAACGAGCGGGGGCACTAAATTCTCGTTCCCAAACTCCGGTTTGGGAACTGTCTCTTATACACATCTGACGCTGCCGACGAGCTTCTTGGTGT
>CAXHHS010000193.1:0-9658 GCA_964015645.1 uncultured bacterium | reverse complement strand
GATGCAATGGAGTCTCGTGGGCTCGGAGATGTGTATAAGAGACAGCTCGATACCCTTGTTTCAAAAATATTTTGAATTCTTCTAATAGATCTTTCATGAAGAAGCGCTGATCCAGGTTAACATCAATTCCAGCTGCAATTCTTTTAAAATGGGAAATAGCCTCGATCGAACGGACAACCAATTCACGAGTATCTTTTAATGTTTCACTATTTATTGAGCCATTTTTATTCGCCATCATTTCGCTTAAGCGTTTATCAACGATTGGCAGTAAGTGTCCGAGACGATGTGCAGCAATTTCAGATACTACTCGCCATACATTCTCTTTGACTACTCGCATCTCCTCTTCCTGGTGAACTCTTTGGAATGCAAGCAGGGATTGGTCTATATATAGTTTTAGTAAATCCGTCGTTACATCATCGACGCCGGGTTCAATATATAAATTATCACATATCACAAGATAGGTTCGATCCGGTGTAACCGGCAAAATAAATGAGATCGCTTTTTCTGCATCCATATTTTGAATAAAAGAAGCCAAGCTTCTTGATAGATTCGAAATATTTAATTCGACGATCGTTTCATTTCGATTTTCAATTAAATTCATGCATTGGCAATTGATAGCCAAATCGAATGTATTGTTCCATATTTTTTCCTGAATATTGCTGACGATTGGCCCACCCTGGCGGTCAAATTCTTTTATACATTTTTCCAGGCTTAATGGTGTGTTTTCGACTATTGCTTTATATCGAATCGCTTCTTTCCGATCTGCCGGGCCCAATGCCATGATGCCTTTTAAACGCCGGAGTTCCGGCTCATATTTAAATAATACCGCCCTGTTAATACCAAGAACATCGCCATGTGTGATACCGGTTAAAAATAGGTGGCAGAGTCGGTCCAGGTTATAATGTTCTTCCTGCATTCGCGAACCGAGTTTATATAAATTTATTACGCGATTTCTTTCCTCTTCTTTTAATTGATGGCGTTTATCCAATCGTAATTGCCACTCCAATACTAAAGAAACCTGCCCTGCCAGCGTTTCTACAATTTCTAAATCTTCATTGGTAAATGCTTTTGCATCAGCATCTCGCGGAATGCGGATAACGCCTTTGGTTTCGCCTTCTACTTGAATAGGAACTGCTAAAAATGGGCCAGGTTTGGTTGACTCGCACCCGTGTCCTTTATCATGAATCCCAGACCAGTTTAATTTTGGCGCGATACGCTCTAATTCTTCGCTATCCTGAATATTTGTCAGATTAATTGGCCTGCCTTTAGTAAAAACCCAGGCAGTACATCCTGCGCCATTTCTGCGATAATCTCTTCCTTCCCAGTCATTTCTTGATAAGGTACTTGCTTTTATAATGATTTGATCCGGATCTTCTTCGTTTTGCATAAAAATAGAGCAACCAGATCCATTTACCAAGCGGTGTGCACGATTGGCAATTTCATTCAGCAATGTATCTATATCGCCTTCGTTCAAAATTCTCAACAATGCACCGGTAATATAATCTCTCTCTATTCGCTCCCCCAATAAATTAGCATAGCCGCTCAACATCATTTCATAGTTTCCGGTCCATCTTGCGGTGGTTTTAAGTGCGCAAAGCCGTAAAACACCTATGATTTTGGAAGTTTTTGGGGATTTGATAGGCACTCCTAAAAAGGGTCGGGGGACTTCCCGAGGGAGTTGAGATTCGTTAAACTTTAACGTCCATCCAATGGGTGTATATTCGCTACCGGCTTTTTCTGCTTCTCTACGCGCAACTGCTTCGCGTTCCTTAGGATCGGAAACGTCGCCTAAATTTAAAGATACGCCATGCATCGCTATCCAGCCAGTAATTCCTTCGCCAAGTTTATAATATGCCTTCCCTATCAAATCATCATTTAATCCATTAGTCGCTGCCAACACAACAACTTTATCTTCTTCACCTTCAATTTCTCTTTGTACATCTTTTTGAATTGAAATACTATTTGGAAAAAAATGTGGGATCAAAAATATCGAACACCCTTCTCCTCTTAAAATTCCAGGCATTTCATCAACAACCCGTTTCAATAGATCCGGTAATTCCGGTTCGGTACTCAACTCAAACAACTTTTTAATCTGAATTTCTCTTCTTGATTTTTCCCCTCGATATCTTAACTTGCCCCAATAAGCAGCAAATTTAGACGCTAAATCTTGCGCTATTAAAAGGTCGGTTTCAGTTAAAAAGAATTCACCAAAATTGTGTATTTCCAAACACCAGCTAACAAATTCATTTTCGATAACCGGTTGACAAATAATTTCTTGAACTTCTGAATTACCAAACTGCTTTAAATATTCATATTGGCCAAAATCTTTCTTTTGGTAATGGACTGTTTCTTTGGTTTGAAATTTTGGCCCCCAAAAAGATGAAGCTTCGCGATTAATATAATCATTAACCGAAACAGGAAATTCGTTTTTAAGGATGCGTTGTGTTTGTACCCAATTGATTAAATCCGTTACCAAATGATAAAATTTAATTTTGACATTTTTAGAGAAAAGAATTTCAGCTTCTTTTAAAATTTGAATCCCTTCTTCTAAATCGGAAATATTGTTCAACCGGGATGATATTTCCTGTAATTTTCGCCAGTGTGATTGCTTAAGCATAAATCAATCCCCCTCTAATTTAAAATTTAAGTAAGTATTGGGAGTTGTATTCTAAGCTGAGCTAACCCCAGATGTAATTGGGAATCTCCCAAAATAAATGGATGTTTGTCTGCATCGATTTGAATATTTACCAAATTACCTTCTAAATTATTTAAATCCTTATTCGAGGGTTGCAATTCCAATGTCAATAACCCGTCATCTGACAATTGGCAATAGTTTACTTCCAGTTGGGTTTTTTGACCGTTGGCGAGCAACGTTCCAACACATTGCAGCGGCACGCTTTCAGGAAATTGGGGCGCATCATCTTCCAATTCATTGGGTATCTTTATTCTTAGAATTTGGGGAATTCCTGTTGCATATGATGGCATATTGGGAGGCGGCAAAAGGGTGTTAGCAACATCGCAAATCCAGTTAAAAATTTCTTTTACCGTATCAACCAATTCCGGATTTTCCCTGGCTTTTTCTATCCATTCTGGCAGTGTATAGCGAGCCCAATTTTCCTGAAAAACAGGCTTGTTCAACTCGTTTTGGATATTATCCCAAATTTCTTCGAGTTCCGGTTTTGATAAATCACTATCTTCGATGCCCAATAATGCGTCAAATATACGCTTAACTTGATTTTCCATAGCATCACCTTCTGCTATTTCTTTATTAATATTATTCATTAAAATCTACCTCTTCAAACTTTATTGCGCTCAATCTTTTCAAACCGCTATAAATGGTGCTACGTACCCTGTAGGCTTCCTTCTCCGAATTAGCAATCTCAGCGTATGTCCTTTTTTCAACAAAATGTTTCCAGATATTTTTATTATTTCTTTTATCGCAAAACTTCATCTGTTCTAACCTTGTTTTATTCTCTGAAAACCAATTCAGCCAAAATAACTCCTCTTCTAAAATATCAAATAATTCACGCTCTAAAACATTAGCAAAAACCAATGTCTGGATAAACTCGTGATAAGATGGTACATTTTCGTTTCTTAGCAAGATATAATATCGGTCTATCGCATGAGTTAATAGAAAATTTCGAAGTTTATCAAGGGCTCTATCAAAGCGCTTACGTAGTGTTGCTTCATTGACATTGGTACCAAATTCCTTTACTATCTCCTGGTAAGGAACAGATTCATAAACTCGGAGTCGAATAAGGTCTTGTTCGTTTTCCGTTAATATCTTAAGTGTTCCTTTTATTAGTTTCTCTCTTTCAGCATTTATTAAAATATCTTCGATGCCTAATACCGGGTCGGCGAGTAACTCTTCCAGGGGAGGTTTGCTACTTCTTGAATTGACAGATATTTCGGAAATTGGAATCGAAGCCCTGATTAGCTTTTCTTTAGGAGAGTTTTTTTCGCGATAATATAAAGAAATTAACCAACTAGCGATTTTGTGTAACCAATTAATGAAGTGTTTATTAATATCTGCTTCGGATTGCATAAGAAACACATCAAGAAGCAACCGCTGTTTCCAAACATGAAGAAAAACTTTTGTGCAAAAACTTTTCACCAAATCCTTAGGGACGCCATTTCGTAAGAAGAAAACAGAAATCATTTTAACATACCGATCAAAAAGCGCTTTAAAAGATTTTTCATCGCCGCGTTGGCAGCCTTTAATCAAACCTTTTAACTTCATAGACTACTCCAGTTAAAATATTATTAAAAGCTCCAACCCAATCTCCATACTTTGCAAAAAGCTATTTAGCCGCCTTTATTTATGTAAGCTGCAAGTTTGTTAGAAATGTGACATTCTTATTTATTTTTTAAAATATTCAATTGCATGTTGTGAAACTACAATATTCGTTTGGGAGAACCAATCTATTTGGAAATCAAAAGTATTAGGGTGGAATCAAAAAAGGCTGTCCATTTCAATGAACAGCCCCTTGCAAAAAATTTTCCGATATTTTTTTAAATAGGTTAGATTTTTATAGCAGCAAAACTTATACAGTCGTCGCCAACCCGGCCAAAACTGTTCCGGCAACCACACAGCCAGCCGCAATAAAATAATTGACCGGAATGCTTAAAAGAACCGCCAGTACCAGGTAAACACATCCGCTTTTTAGCCCGGTAGTCAGTGCTGTTAAATATTTGTTAACCATTTTTACTTCCCTCCGAAGTCTTCGGTTTTTAATGTTTAAATTATTACTATCAACTCCGCTAAAAGTTTAGGGGGTGAGATAATATCGATCAAATTTATTAATAAATAAAAATTTTTATCTCACCCCCCCTTATCAAAAATATTTATATGATGTAGCAAAAACCGTGATCTTTGCTACATCCTTAAAATCGCAGTTTTCGATTTGTTGCTTATTTTATTAGAGCGTGTGGCGGAAGGGAATTCTCAAAGAAAAAAGAGACTGGCAATGTTTACTGCTGAATCAGCGCGGTTTTTGTCTCATAGCCGGCTGCTGTGTTCGCTGCAACCAATTCACGTTGCAAAATTTCTTCTGCCAATTGCATTACGTCCTGCGCCCCGCGGCTATCCGGGCGATACTCAAAAATGGTTTGCCCATAGCCCGGCGCTTCTGCCAGCGCGATATTAACACCAATTTTGGTATGGGTTACTTTGTTGTGAAACGCTTTATCCAGCCGCTGGATAATGGCATTGGACAGTTTATTGCGGGAATCGAACATAACCGGTATGACGGCGGATATAGAGAGGGCAGGGTTAAAAATCGTCTTAATGCGATAAATATAAGACACCGTTTTTTTAGAGCCATTCAGCGCAAATTGATGGCACTGTACCGGAATAAACACCTTTTTGACATAAGATAATACATTCGCCGTTAACAATCCAATAGACGGCGGGCAATCGATAATGATGTAATCATAATCCAAATGCTGGCGGGAAAATGCGTTGGCAAACAGCTTTGTAATTGCGGGATTTTCCTTATATCGCCCGGCCAGCGCCAGGTCGAGGTCTTTTAATCTTCTTCCGGCAGGAATAAAATCGAATTGATTGCGATAACCACGAACCACACTACTAAAGCGCGATTCGCCGCGCAAAAAATCTTCTATCCCCACAACGCGCATGGGGTTCGCACCGAGGTTTTGCGTTAAATTTTGCTGGGGATCAATATCGATGAGCAGGACGCGTTTGCCAAGAGCGCTTAAGGCCGCGCCAAGATTTACGGTCAGTGTGGTTTTGCCAACGCCGCCTTTTAGATTGAAAACCGCAATTGTTTCCATCTATCCTCCTATTCCCAAAACCTCGCTAAGCCGAAAGGATAATTGCTATCCTTTCTTGCGCCTTCCTGGCAATTTCATAGATCCTTAAAAAACTTATCTTTATATTCGGCTCATTTTAGAATTCTTTAGCGACTTATTCCACATAAACCACAACCAGCGTTACATCATCTTGCAATTCCGTATCGCCGGCAAATTCTTTCATTGCATCCAGAATGGCGAATTTCATTGCCCTGGGAGGTTTGCCATAGTTGGTTTTTAGAACTTCGATAAGTCTTTCCTCGCCAAACTCCTCATCATTATCGTTTTGTAATTCCGTAACGCCGTCGGTATATAAACACAAATAGTCACCAGGATGGATGGGAATGGCGGTTTGCGTGTAATTTAGATTTGGCATAAACCCCAGCACCGTACCACCGTTTTCCAAAAACTCGATTGATTTATCTTTTCTCATCAACACCGGGGGATTATGTCCGGCATTGCAATAGACAAACTGGCAATTTTCGAGGTCTATTATGCCGAAAAAATATGTAACAAAATAGCCGTAGGTCGTCGCCTCCGCCAATAAATTGTTTAAGCGGGCGATGGTTGTGGCAACCGGGTCTACTTCGTTAAACAGGCTTTTGAAACCGGCATACGCCACGGCCATCAAAATTGCCCCCGGGGCACCTTTTCCGGAACCATCACCAATAGAAATCCCCTGGCGCTGCTGCCCGATTTTAAATACATCATATAAATCGCCCCCGACATACTGGCTGGGAATATTTTTTACCTCGATTTTTAATCCGTCAATTGTAGGCACGCGTTTGCGAAGCAGCGTCTGCTGAACTTTGGATGCGATTAACAAGTCGCTTTCCAGGCGTTTCTTTTTCAGGGAGTCTTCGTACAGTTGGGCATTACGGATGGTCACGGCTGCCAGCCCGGAAAAAATCGTTAACAGCTCCAAATCATTTTGGGTAAAATGATCTAATGTATCGCTCTCTAAAACCAGCGCACCAATCGGTTCATCCCGGCTGATGATCGGAACCGTAACTTGCGATTTTGTTAACGGGCGGGCGGGATAATACCGTTCATTTTGGGTAACGTCAGGAACAATGATCCCCTGGCCGGTTTGAACGACCCATCCGCTAATCCCCTGGTCCAACTTAAGAGAAATCAACTTCTTACATTTTTCTTTATACCCGCGGGCAACGGTTTGTCGTAATATTTTTTTATGATCATCAACCAGAATAACAGAGGCGGCATCATACCTTACGAGTGCGGAAAGATTGTCAATAATATTTTCCAATACATCGTGTAAATTTAGCGTCGCGGTAATTTTTTTAACAATTTCCAGAAGCAGTTGGCTTTCTAAAGATTTCCGTTTAATTTCGCGGTGATTTTGAGCGTTTTCCAAAACCGACGCGGTTTTTTCGAAAAGGTCGATTAAAAAATCGTTTACTTCGGGAATTTTGATGTAATGTTTAAGGGAGTTGCTAAACAGGATAAATCCAACGATGTTGTGTGTTCCCTTTAATGGCAGAAAATAAGAATGCTGGCGATCCGCTTGTTGCGCGCTCGCTAACAGGGGAACAAAATCTGGGTAGTGTTCTTGAATTTCGCTGGCGCTATAAAAACGAATGTTTTTTTCAAACAAATCCCCTTTAAATTTATCAGGCGGAAATTCAATAATACGGTTGCTATTTCCGTTGGTACTGGCATTATATAACCGCTCAAAACCGGTGCCGTTATAAACGTAAGCGGTATATTGTTCCGGGGTAAAGGTGTAGTCCAGAAATGCCTGACATTTGTTTAACAAAACATCAAATTCAAGCGTGGAGTTTAATTCATCGTCAAAGTTATCCGTAGACCGTTTGAGCCGGTAAAGCGTTTGATAAAAACTTTTATCGATCCAGGTTTGAATAAAATTGGTGAGTTTTCCACGGTTAGTGATGAGTAGAATAACGGTTAGCAGAAAAGCCACTGATGGCATCGAATTGCCAGTTATCACCGTTGTTAACCATTTAAAGGCGTAAAAGATTGCCGAATAGACAACGATCTTAAAAAATATTAGTAATGGTTTATTCAACCGTGATTTTTCCAAAGAGCACTCCTGTAAACAACATCCTGCCGTTATTGCTGGCCGGTTTGCAATGGCAGAACCGGCAGGCGTGAATATAGAGATGGTATTGCTTCAAAATCAAGACATCAAAACATTCTAATGAAACAAATTGTACCCGGTTTTTTTCTATTGATTTTTTTAGCTGGTTTTGGCACTGTCGGTTATGTAATCATCGAAGGCTGGACGATGTTTGATGCATTTTACATGACCATCATTACAATTTCCACAACCGGCTTTAAAGAGCTTCACCCAATTTCCGAGACAGGGAGAGTCTTAACCACCTTTCTAATTATTGCCGGTGTAGGGACAATCGCCTATATGGGTGGGAGAGCGGTTCAGGCAATTGTAGAATATCAAGTTTTTCGGAGGCGCAAATTGCATAGAAAAGTTGCTGAATTAAAAAACCATTACATCGTTTGCGGCTATGGCCGCCTGGGAAAACCGATTTGTGAAGAACTCAACGAAAGAGACACATCATTTGTTGTTATAGAAAGAAATGAAAAGATAGCGGATATCCTGGTAGAAAAAGGGTATCTCTATATTATAGGAGATGCGACCGAAGACGAAGTGCTATTGGGAGCAGGCATAAAAAGAGCCAGTGGCCTGGTAGCGGTTTTGGCAACAGATGCTGACAATGTTTACGTCACTTTAACCGCTAAAGTGCTCAAGCCGGATGTATTTGTCGTTACCCGCGCAATTGATGATGAGGCGGAGAAGAAGTTAAAACGTGCCGGCGCGAATCGTATTGTGAAGCCTTATGAAATCGGCGCATCCCGAATGGCGCATTTGCTGACCCGCCCGGCGGTAGCGGATTTTATGGATATTGTCGCCCGGAAAAAAGGCAATAGCGTTGATCTAAACCTGGAAGAAATTTTAGTTGAGGACAGCTCTTCCTTGTTGAACAAAACCCTGGCAGAAACGTCACTCCGCCAGAATTTGAATATCATCCTTGTCGCTATTTTTCGTGAAAACGGCGATTTTGTTTACAATCCCACATCTTCTGCAAAACTAATGGCGGGGGATCGCCTAATTGCGATTGGGCAGGAAAAAGATTTAGCGGTGCTAAATAAATTATGCACATAAGAATTTGTGCTGAATATCACCTTTTTCAAGGAATATTACTTGATAAATGGGAAATCAAGGCGCTATAACCAGGTTATGCAAAATCGATCAAAGGTTTTTCTGGTTATGAAAAAATTTCTTCGTAGGTTTCCCGGTTAAATCCCACAATAAGTGTTTTGCCTTTTCGCAATGTTGGTGCTCGCAAGTTACCGGTGGGGCCAAGAAGCAGCGCCAAAATTTCCTCATCGCCCGGGTTATCCTGGTGAAGATTTAGGTAGCTTACCTTTTTTCCTTTCATGGAATAAATCTCATCCACTTCTTCTACCAGCTTTAAGGCCGCTGCGGCATCAAGTTTTTTGCTGGCACTTTGGCGGGCTTCCGCCTCAATATTGTTCTGCGCAAGAAACTCTTGCGTTTTTGCACAAGTGTTTCAACTGGAACGGTGATAATACCAATCAACTTTATTCATATTTTCCTCCTCTTTCTAAAACGGTTATCAATATTCCGGGTAGAATATAATGATAAACGATAAATTCGAAAACGAGTAAATCTTTCTTCAATGATGAGCCGATCTGAATTTGCAGAAAATAATAAATTTGGCTATTTTAGCCGGTATGATAGAATGATTATTCGGCAGGATAATTTTTCCCCGGTGCTTCGGGATGCCAACAAATTATTCTGCCATATAACTGTCTCTTATACACA